>JBEKXP010000020.1:0-21228 GCA_049511815.1 Dehalococcoidia bacterium | reverse complement strand
GGAGGCTTCCGGCGTCCAGCCCCTTGAACGTGATCGGCAGGTGCTTGCTCTCGCCGGCGAAGGCGAACGCCAGGCAAAGGACGATGAGCAGGCTGACCAGCGTTCCCAGGTACGCCAGCGCCTTTCGCCCCGGCCGCCGGCGGAAGTAGCGGCGGCTCAGCGCCAGGACCAGCGTCGCGCAAGCGAAGAGAAGTATCCCGAAGTGCGACAGGTACTGGTGGAAAGGCGTCGTCTGCGTCGACACGTGGAAGCCCTTGTAGAACAAGCTGTAGTTCTGCCAGAAGGGGTAAAACAGCAAGACCGAAAGTGCGGCCAGCACCAGCGACTTCACCACCGCCATGCGCGCCGCTTTCCAGTCCATCCGGCCGGCGTCGGCCCACTCGGCGATGAAGACGATGATGACGCTTATCAGCAAGAACGGCGGATAGTCCCAGGAGTTGATCGGCCTCAGCGCCCCGACCAGCAGGCCGAGGACGCCGACGCACAGCCAGCTTATGAGCTGGCGCTGCCGCGGATTGGGCACCGCGCGTCGGTCGTTGAGCACCAGCGCCAGGCCCACACCCAGGATCACGACGTCGAACGGAATCGCCATCAGGTGCGCGTGCAGGTCCGCGAACAGGAACGTGAAGAAGGGGAACTCGGTGATGCTGCTTTGCGGCGGCATCATGCGGCTCGGCGCCCAGTAGTCGAAGCCGGCCACATGCACGCTGCTGAAGATCGCGTTCCAGACGCCGCCCAGCATGCCGGTAAGGCCGCTTACGAGAAGAACGCCGCTGCCGACGTGCAAATCGCTGACGTTGGAATAGCGTTGCGCCGTCTGGCTCAACCCGCCCAGGTTGCCAGTGACGCCGAGGAACACGACCCCAAGAATGCCGGCCAGAATTGAGCTGCGCCCGCTGATGCGCTTGAAGCCGGGCCGCCAGCGGACGCGGCGTCGCGTCGCTTCTGTCAGGTTGAAGACGACGGTGAAGGCGGCGCCCGCGGTCATCGCGAAGAAAAGCGGCACCGCCATGTTAAATGCGACCTCCGGCAGAATGCCCGTCAGCTTGACCAGCGTCGCGACCATGAACTGCCCGAAGTAGTAATAGTTCATGTAGCCGCCGGCGAGCCACGGGTCGTAGGGAGGCATCGTCGTGCTGCGAACCACGGCGTTGAGATAGGCAAAGTCCATCGGCTTCTCGCCGCCGCGGGCCGGATGCCAGAGATCGGGATCGAGCACCCGGATCCAGTAGAAGGCAACGAACGCTCCGATGAACAGCGTCTCGTACATCAGTATGCGTCGCCAGTGCTCTCGGACAAACGCCAGCAGGTCGCCGCGCGTCAGCCGCGCCACGACGGCGCTGACGGCGATCAGCACGACGAGCATGGCGAAAATGCTCCCGCGTGTGTAGTCGAAAAGCTTCACGCTGGCGCCCAGCCACACCAGCCACGAGACCGCCAGCAGCCCCAGCGGCTTCGCCAGCAGATAGCCCCGGTCCGGCAGAGCGCGGAAGAAGAATAGCCCGAGCGGCAGCACCGCCAGCGACATGAGCTCGATCGCCAGCAGCCAGGTCACCACCGGGAAGCGATTGCTCAGGCTCGTTGGATTGAAGATCGACGTCCAGGTGCCGCCCGCCTGCTGGGTCGCGCAATCTGCCGGGCGAAGCATGAGCCCGTTCTGCGCCGCGTTGGCGGGAACGAGCGCTGACATGGGGCTCGCGTCGCAGGCCGCCGCCTCAACCGCCGCCATGAACTTCTCAGGCGTGTAGTCGGCGGTCCTCTGGTACAGGAGCACTTTCGGATGGTCGTAGACGGTGAAGTTACCTTCAGACGAGTCGTCGTTGATCGTGATGCCGAACAGCGACGGGTACGAGCTGAACGACCGCACCAGCTTGAAGCCCGGCAGCTTGTTTTCGAGCAGGAGCTTGTAGAAAGCGCTGGTCAGCGGCCACTTCGCCGGCGCGCGTGGGATCGAAGCGTAGAGGCGGTTGCTGCTCAGCACAATGTAGTTCGTCTGGCTGAACTGCGATAACAGCTTCGACGTCGGGTCCGACAGGTCAGCGCCGTACGGCTCGACATCGATGACCTTGAAGTTCGCCGCCTTGCCCGGCAGGCTGAACGGCACGGTATCATCCCACGTCTCGTGCGTGAGCGTTGAGCTGGCCGGCAGATTGTCGATCATCCAGGCCGACGCCTGCACGCGGCTCAGCGGATGGCGGTAGATATTAGTGAATGCCACCGCCCAGAACACCGTCCCTCCGACGACCACGACAACCGCGCCCTTCAGGGTCAGCGGCGTCGCTCTTGTGGCCCGCGTGCTCCAGCTACGCATCAGCGTGTGCAGCCTGTCGCTTTCGGCGAAGCGCCATATCCCGTCAAGCGCCTGCGCGGCCAGGAGCACCAGCGCCGGGTAGATCGGCAGGAAGTAGCGCATGGTCATGTTGAACTGGCGGCCCCAGAACAGGAAGTAGAAGGCAATCCAGACGAGCAGGAGCAGGTTCGTTGCCTCACGGCGTCGCAGCAACCGGTACCCGGCCCACAGGAAAGCGGCGCAGGCGGCGATGCCAAGCGGAATGCCCATCCCCCACAAGACGATGTTCTTCAACGGGAACAGGTACTTCGCTCGTCCGACCCACTCCCAGTTGAAAGGCACGTTCCCCCCCGACTGGAGGCCGATCAGGCTGCGCATGTCGTCCAGGTACCGCTTGTCGATGCCGATGTTCCAGAAATGCGGGCCGGTGAAGGCGTACGGCTCGGTGATGCGGAACGTGATGAAGGCCGTAAACACGGCAAGACAGACCCCGAAAACCGGCCATGCGGATAGCGTTGGCCAGTCGACCGCCGGCGGCTTGGCGGCCTGCTCTTCGTCCTCCGGATCCGCGGCGGGCGGCGGAGGCTGCGGCGACGGGTGGATCGCCAGCATGGCGGTTATCGCCGGCCACAACCGCCACAAGAAGGCGATGCCGACGATTGGCGCCAGGAAAGCGCCGCTCAGCTTACAGGCGGTCGCCAGCCCGAGGCCAAGTCCGGCAAGGACGTAATCGCTCCACTTCCCGTACTTGACCATGCGCACGCAATAGTAAATCGTGAAGGCCGCGAAAAAGGTGAGGAACGAATCGACCGTGAAGTAGTGGGCGAGCTGAATGTCCAGCACCGACGTCGCCATCAACGCGGCGGCCAGCAGCCCAACGCGACGGTCATAGAGCAGCTTGCCGGTCAGGAAGACCATCAGCACCGTCCCGGTCGCGAAGATCGCGGACCAGGTCCGGCCGACGAGATCGATGTGGTCGTAGTCGTTCCACGTGGTCACTTTGCCCGTATACGCCTTCGCCAGGCCGTCCTTGACCAGGTTCAGCGGGAAGAAGTCCTGGTGCTGGAGGACCTCGCCGGTGACTTTCGTCAGAAAGAGAGGAAAAGTGCCGTAGGCGAAGCCGCCGCCGCCCTCGCGGTTGTACGGGCTCATCGGCGATTGGTCGCTGTTGAAGTACTGCCCGGGGCTGCTCGGCAGCTTGATCCCGTCCGCGACCATCGTGATGAAGCGCTCGTCCGGGTGCAGGTGGGTGTAGGAGTCCCAGCTAACGCCCCAGAAGCGCAACGTAAAGCCGCCGAGCAACACGACGGCCAGGAGGAGCGGGAAGAGCGCTTTGGAAAGCGAGGGCGAGCGCAGGGAGAAGGTCTCCCTCATGCTAAACGAGCGTCTCGCGGCAGCTTCTTCGTTCTGTTCGACGACTTCTTTCACAGACCCTCTGAACAGCTACGCCGCCGCATCCCGACGGGGCGGTGCCCCTCCTTCTTGTCGACAGGAACGATGCGCCGGTAAAGCGGTCGTGCCATCGAGTCCTGCGAGCCCGCAAAACAGTAAGGACATTCTACAAGGTCGGATCGCCTCGTGCCAGCCCCGATTCTGAAGCCGCGTCGCGAGGAAAGCCCGGTCGTGCTGCGCTCAGGGCGCAAATCCGTAGATCTTGCCGACTCGAAGATCGGCTAATCGTTGTTCGTCGGTGCCGTCAGCTCGAATGCGGTAGAGGAACCCAGGGGCACAACCGTTCCCTTTGAAAGCGTCCTTTAGGTAGTAGAGGTAATCACCGTCCGGTGACCAGGCGAAGGAACGCCCGGTCGGCAGAAACGGGGGAACGAGGTTGCCGCAAACGGCCGGGCCCACGTTGACGAGATGTTCCGAATCGCCAGAGGCCGTGAGACGCAAGTCCACCCAGAAGCCGTCCTCTTCCTGCGTCAGGAATACGGCACGAGTTCCGTCGGGCGACACACATTGTTCACGACCTTGATCGCCTCCGGTTTCGCCCGGGCGACAGCCGGGGACAGCCGGTGGGCCAGGGCTGTCGGGAGAAGTGATCATTCGCGATAGCTCATCGATACGCTGCAACTGTGAGCCGTCGAGGCTCATCCAGTAGACGCCGTCTTGTCTCTCTCTGTTCGAGGCAAACAGCAGTCGACGGCCATCATATGACCAGAATGGCGCGGAAACGTCGGCAACGCCCTTTGAGACTTCGATGGCAGCGGCGCTCCCCTGAGCTTCTGAGACGTAGAGGCGCGCCTCGCCCTCGTGCTGAGAGATGTAGGCGAGCCGCTCACCGTCGGGAGACCAGGTTGGATAGGATATCTGTTGTCCCGTAGCCACGGTTCGACTGTTTGACCCGTCTGCATCCACGATGAGAAGCTCTGTCGCCGCACCTATGACGATGCGAGAATCATCAGGCGACCAGGCAGGAGATGCCTGTGACCAGTCCGAAATCGCTCCGTGGTAGACGGTGTGAAGATCATTCCCGTCCGCGTTCATGACGTAGACGTCGCCTGTGACATCGTCCGCCGACGATACGAAAAGGATGCGCTGTCCGTCGGGCGACCAGGTCGGGTCTATCACGGGAACGGTCAACCGGTCGAAGGTCCTTCGATCACCTCCGTACTCATCGCTTGTGTAAAGCCTGCAATGGTCCTGCGGATCTTTGCTTTCGGAAAACAACAGGCGCTTCCCATCGGGGGACCAGGTTGGATCGCCGCAACCCCAGGTTTGGCTGATGATCTGGCTGAGCTCAGTGCCGTCGGCGTTGATCGTCCAGTAATCCGCAGCGCCTTCGCCGCCGGCGCTAAAGAGGATGTGTGTGCTATCCGGGCTCCAGGACACGAAGTCCTCATTGCTCAGGGAATTCGTGAGATCCTGAGGCTCACCACCAATCCCGTCGATGACATAGACGTCACTATTGAAAGGGGATTCTTGGGCAGGAGCAGAATAAGCATACTTTGTTCTATCCGGCGACCACCCTTTGGGGAAATCGGAGCTCGGCAGATCCACAATCGCTGGGGTCCCGCTACCGTCGGCGTTTGTCTGGAAGTAGTCCCAGCCAATGTTGTCGTAGGCAAGAAACAAAAGGGAGCCGGAAAGAACGCCGTCGGAGGCCATGACAGAAGCCGTGCGCGGCGGGGACGTTTGGCTCACGGCCGCATTGTGGCCGCAAGAAACCGTCACCAATGCAACGGCAAGCGATAATCCCACGAGCATCGGCGTGACCTTCATCATCCTCCCTCGTACCGTCCTCAGCGAGTTACCGGACTTCCGAGGAGGATTCTATCACCCGACGCAAGCTGTCGCCTGACAGGAAGCTTACGCCTTCCCCACGCTTCTCCTATAGTGACGCGCGCCGGGCCTCAAGCGGAACTTTAGTCCCCGCGGCGGGAGAGTGCAGGGAGGGCAAAGCCCGCCCTGCCGGGGTTCAAGGGGTGTCCCCTTGATTCCCGATAAACCCTTGAGGGTGGGCGGGTGGGAAGAAACACGATGGCTTGCGACAGCGGAAGCGGGTCGCAGGGCGAGAGCCCTAAAGCCCCTTCGACGCCATCACCGCGCAGAGGTCCGCCGTCCGACACGAATAGCCCCACTCGTTGTCGTACCAGGCGAACAGCTTGACCATCGTCCCGTCGATGACCATCGTCAGCCCCGGGTCGAAGATGGAGCTGGCCGGGTTGCCCTTGAAGTCGATGCCGACCAGTGGCTCCTCTTCGTACGCCAGGATCCCCTTCAGCTCGTCCTCAGACGCCGCTTTGAAGGCTGCGTTCACCTCTTCGACCGTCGTGCCGCGCTCCAGGTCGGCGACGAAGTCGACCAGCGAGACGGTGGGCGTCGGTATGCGCAGCGCCAGTCCGTTCAGCTTCCCCTTCAGCTCGGGGAACACGTCGACGATCGCCTTGGTCGCGCCGCTGGTCGTCGGGATCGTGCTCAAGCCGGCTGCGCGGGCCCGGCGCAGGTCCTTGTGGACGGTGTCGAGGATCACCTGGTCGTTGGTATACGAGTGGATCGTCGTCATCAGCCCATGCTTGATGCCGAACGTCTCGTGGAGCACCTTTACCAGCGGGGCCAGGCCGTTCGTCGTGCAGGAGGCGTTGGAGATGACGTTGTGCCTGGTGTGATCGTAGGCGGCGTCGTTGACGCCCATCACCAGCGTCAGGTCCTCGTTCTTCGCCGGCGCGGAGATGATGACCTTCTTGACGCCGTCGTGCAGGTGCGCCTTCGCCAGCTCGCCGTCCGTAAAGCGGCCGGTCGATTCGATGACGATCTGCGCGCCGACCTCCTGCCAGGGCACCTTGCCCGGCTCCCGCTCCGAGAAGACGCGGACCGTGCGGCCGTCGACCTTGAGGTTATCGCCCTCGACGCCGACGGTGCCCGGGTAGCGCCCGTAGTTGGAGTCGTATTTCAGCAGATGCGCGTTGGTCGCCGGTGGCGCCAGGTCGTTGACCGCCGCTACTTCCAGCTCCTGCGCGTGGTATTCGGCGATTGCCCGCGTTATGAGGCGGCCGATCCGTCCGAAGCCGTTGATGCCAATCTTCGTCGCCATCTTGTCTCCTCCTGCCTTGAATGTCTTAGATTGCGCTCAGTCGATCTTCACCGCCGTGCCGGAGGCCGTGACCATGAGCATCGTGCCCTTCAGCGTCTCGTAGTCGATGTCAACCCCGACCACGGCGTTAGCGCCGAGCGATTCGGCCAACTGCTGCATCTCGGCCAGCGCCGTCTCGCGCGCCTTCCCGAGGTCTTTCTCGTAGCCGGCCGCGCGCCCGCCGATCACGTCCCGAATCGACGCGCCGAAGTCCTTGAATGCGTTGGCGCCCAGGATCGCCTCGCCCGTCACAATGCCCAGGTACTCGCGGATGGGCCGTCCCTCGATGCTCGGGGTGGTTGTAGCGATCATGATGGCTCCTTCCTTCGGCGACCTATTCTTTCGTGCCCGGAACCGATCCTACTTCGACTCGGCTCGCGCTCTCAGAGCAGGCAGGCGGAAGGCGTTCCAGCCCGCGTACTCCGCCGAGCCCGCGAGCTCCCCCTCGATCCGCAGCAGCCGGTTGTACTTTGCGACTCGCTCGCTTCTCGCCGGCGCGCCCGTCTTGATCTGCCCCGCGCCGGTCGCCACCACCAGGTCGGCGATCGTCGTGTCCTCCGTCTCGCCGCTGCGGTGGCTGATTATCGCCGCCCAGCCGGCCTGCTGCGCCATCGCCACCGCGTCAAGCGTCTCCGTCAGCGTGCCGATCTGGTTAAGCTTGATGAGAATGGCGTTCGCCGACCGCTCGCGGATCCCGCGGGCCAGGCGCTCGGTGTTCGTGACGAAAAGGTCGTCGCCGACAAGCTGCGCACGCTCGCCGAGCGCTGCCGTCAGCTTCGACCAGCCGCTCCAGTCGTCCTCCGCCAGGCCGTCCTCGATGCTGACGATTGGGTACTTGGCGCACCAGCCCTGCCAGTGTGCGACGAGCTCGTCGCTGGTCAGAGAACGCCCTTCCTTGGCGAGGCGGTACTGCTTCGAGTCCGCGTCGTAGAACTCGCTGGCCGCCGGGTCGAGCGCGATGACGGCGTCTTCGCCCGGCCGGTAGCCTGCCGCTTCGATGGCGGCGAGAACGACTTCAACGGCGTCGTTGTTGCCCGCCAGCGACGGCGCGAACCCGCCTTCGTCGCCCACGTTCGTCGAGAGGCCGCGGTCCGCCAGGACCTTCTTGAGCGCGTGATATATCTCCGCGCCCATGCGCAGCCCTTCCGCGAACGACGGCGCGCCGACGGGCATGACCATGAACTCCTGGAAGTCGGTGGAGCCCGCAGCGTGGCGGCCGCCGTTGAGGATGTTGAACATCGGCACGGGAAGCCGGCTTGCCGTCGGGCCGCCGAGATAGCGATAGAGCGGCAGGCCGACTGAGTTCGCGGCCGCCCGCGCGACGGCCAGGGACACGCCGAGGATCGCATTGGCGCCGAGGTTCGACTTGCCGGGCGTGCCGTCGAGCGCGATCATCGCCCGGTCTAGCGCCCGCTGGTCGTAGGCGTCGAGGCCGACGACAGCGTCGGCGATGCGTCCGTTGACGTTTTCGACCGCCTTCAGGACGCCCTTGCCGCCGTAGCGTTTCGGGTCGCCGTCGCGCAGCTCCAGCGCCTCGTGGACGCCGGTGCTGGCGCCGGACGGTACGGCGGCGCGGCCAACGGACCCTTCGATAAGCGTCGCTTCGACCTCCAGCGTCGGATTGCCGCGGGAGTCGAGGATTTCGCGGGCGTGGACGGATTCAATCTCCATGGGCAGTAATCTCCCTTACTTCGAGATTTGCGGCAGCCTGGGCCGCGGCCACGGCTTTCTCGACGGCGTCCCGGGCGTTAGTGGCGTGAAGCAGCGGCGGCGGCTCGTGGCCATCGCGACTGAACGTCCAGCTCGCCAGGGTGACGACCGGCTTGCCGAAGACGAGGGCAAGCGCGATCTCCGAAAGGGTGCCGTAGGAGCCGTCGATAGCTATGACGGCGTCGCCGGAGAGGGCAACGATGGCGTTTCGAGCGGAGCCGAGCCCGGTCACGACGGGGAACTCGACATAATCGTTCATTCCCCGGCGGTCCGCAGTAGGCAAGATGCCGATAGTATGCCCGCCCAAGCTTCGGGCGCCGCGACAGGCCGCTTCCATGACGCCGCCGCGTCCGCCGCAGACGAGGACGCAGCCGCGCTCGGCCAGCTCCCGTCCGACCTCTTCGGCGGTAGCGAGGACGTCCGCCGAAGCTTTGTCGCCTCCTACGACAGATATCATCATCCTGCGTCAATCATATCGGTCGGGCAGTCAGGCGACAAGACAGGCGAGCAGTGAAAAGCGCGACGACCGGGCGTCCATGAGAAGCGCGATTGGCGGGGGCGAGCCTGCCTGCCGGCAGGCAGGTGCGATTCCGCGTTCTTGTTGCGCTCGCCCGTCCGGGCTCCCTGCCCGTCTGGGCTCGTCCGCCTTTGGCGGACTCGTCGCGCCGTGCTGCTCGCGCGCTTACCCCTTCTTCTCCTGCAGCAGCGCCTGTTGCGACTCCAGCAGCTCGATCTGACGGTTCTGAATCGCGATGAGCTCTTCCCACTGCTTCTCCCGCAGCTCGTCGAGCTTCTGGTGGAGCTGCTCGATCTCGATCTCCGCCTTCAAATTGACCTCGTAATCGTTCTCCGCGTGCAGGCGGTCGCGTTGCTCGCCCCGGTTTTGGCTCATCATAATCACCGGCGCCTGGATCGCCGCCAGCATCGACAGCATCAGGTTCAGAAGTATGTACGGGTACTCGTCGAAATGGTGGAACAGAGCGAGCGTGTTTATCAGCACCCAGATCGCAAGCACCACGCCGAAGCTGAAGATGAACGGCCAGCTCCCCGCGGTCTTCGCCAACTGGTCCGACACCCGCTGCCCGAACGTCAACTGCTCTTCGTGGATCGCCACGATGTTCCGGCTCACCTTCTCGTGCCGGCGCGCCTTCTCGCGAATTCGTTCCTCTACTGCCCCCAGCCGTCCGCGACCGCCCTGCGCTTCCTCAGCCGTCTCCGCTGTCATTCCTGCCTCCTATCGAATGCGACGCGTCGGGCGCATGAACGCTGCGTCCGTCGCCGCAAGAAACCGTAGCATTCGCCGGATCGTCCGTCAATCATCGACCAGGCTTGACCACCAGCGACGAACCGCGCTAATACAACCGTAGCCGAGACTTTCCAGTCTCGGCGTCGAAACACGGCCTGCGACGGAAAGCCGACTGACGCAGCACGCCGCTCGCCTCGCGCGCCAACGAAAGGGGAACCATGGACCTCGAGACCGTCATCTACCAGACCCGGGACAAAGTCGGCTACATCATCATGAACCGGCCGGAGAAGCGGAACGCCCTCGACTACCAGCTCCTCGACGACCTCGACCGCGCCTTCGACATCGCCGAGGCCGACGATTCCGTCAACGCCGTCGTCCTCAAAGGCGCCGGCCCATCGTTCTGTTCCGGCTACGACCTCGGGGGCAGCTACTACACCAGCGTCCCGCGCGGCGCCGACCACTGGGACATGAAGAACGCCCTCCTGACCCTGCGCGACAACATCACCCGCCGCTACCTGCGCATCTGGAACTTCCCCAAGCCGACCATCGCCCAGGTCCACGGCCACTGCCTCGCCGCCGGCTGCTACCTCCAGATGGTCTGCGACATCACCATCGCCGCCGAGGACGCCAAGCTTGGCCATCCCGCGCAGCGCTGGGGTGGTGTCAGCAGCATGCCTCTCTGGCAGATACTGATGGGCTCGAAGCACGCCCGCTACCTGCTCTACACCGGCCGCAGCATCAGCGGCGTCGACGCCGAGCGCTGGGGGCTCGTCAGCCTGGCCGTCCCGGGCGACCAACTGGAAGCGACCGTCGACCAGATCGCCGACGAGGTTGCCGGGGTGCCGCCGCACGGAATGCTACAGCACAAGGAAGTCTTGAACGCGGACCTGGAGATAATGGGCGTCGGCGCGATGTTCCGCTTCCACAGCCATCACAACGCGTTGGACCGCATCGTGCGCCCGGCCGTCGGCTTCGGCGAAAGCGAGAACAAAGCGCCCTACTGAGCTCAGCGATTCTTCCGCCGTCGGCCTCCGCGAAAGCGTCCCGTAGCTCGAGACGCCGAGAAGGTGATGGTCAAAGGGACTCTAGGAAACCCCCTAGGTCAGTGCCCTTGAGGTCATCCCGAGTCATCTCGGACGCTATCTGCCAGTTCTCGTGCTTGGCCCAAGGTAACGCTGCGCTCTTGAGCGGCTCATACGGGTCGAGGGCGGAGTACTTGGGCCCCTTAACGGCCTTCACTGCCCTGTCAGATAGGTAATTCTCGGTTGCCCGGCGCTCAAGAACCGAACAAGGAATATGGACCTTACTACACAGGTCGACGAATGCTTGTCTGCGAGGGGATAGAGCCTCCCCGGGGGCGGTGCGCTCGCTGTCAATCACAGCTACAATGTTATCGCAGACGCGTTTCAGCTCCTGCAGCTCGATCTCGCTATCTCCGTTTATCAGCGCGTCTCCCCCAAGGTGAAGCACCAGGAACTGTTGATCTTTGCCCCAAAGGCGGAGAAGCTGGCGGACCGTGTTCATGTCGTGTCGCCCCTCCACGAGCAGCAGCTTCTCGAAGCCCAGTTCCCTGTACGCCGAGAAGCTTAGCTCCCCCAGGAACTCCGAGAGGAACCCGGGCGAGTCCTCAAACTCCTTCACGCGGCTCTCGCCCCCACCGACCTGCTGGAACGCGTATATTCGATCAGCGACTGCTCTGGCCAACCCGATGCTATGTGTGCTGAAGATAACTCCATGCGTCGTGTATTTGTACAGCGTGTCCAGGAAGGTCGTTTGCAAAGACGGATGGAGGTTCAGTTCGGGCTCGTCGATCAGCACGTAGGAGGGCTCCGCAATGACCGCGTTTGCGAGAACGAGAATGAACTGCGCCATCCCCGACCCGACTTCAATCAGGCTGAAAGTCTTCCCGTCAATGGTCAACTGGAGAGTGTTTTCGCCAGAGACTATACTCAGCCTCTTAAACCCAAAAACCGTCCTTATATCCTCCGTCAGCGCATCCATGGCCTCGCGATGCCGCTTTACTCTTCCTGTCTGGAAAGAATGCCAAGCGTTTACAAACCCTTGGCCTACGCGCATGTCATAATATGCTTCATTTGAGCCGAGGTTCACGATATTCCTGAATGGCCCGATGTAGATGGCCTTTGCCAAACCGTTACAGAAGTCAGCTACAGCTGACAAGTCGCTCAGCTGCGCGCCTTCTCGCGTCAGGACATAATCTTCCGCCAGATTCAGGGTAGGGCTGGGCTCGATGACTCTGTCACCTATTGAAAAGCTCCAGTTGCCGGTGTTGCGTGGTACGGTTATCTTCGCCGACTGAGGAAACGGTGCACCCGATGCGCGATCGTTCTCCGCCGAGCGTGAGAAGTCAAAACGTATCTCTAAGTCGCCCCTTGTACGATTGCAGAAGATTTCAGTTAGATCTGAGGTGCCGACCGGCTCGAAGGACTGCACCGAGCCATTGAGCGCATCTCGCAACACTCGTCGGTCAGAGGACAGCATCTTGAATAGGTTCCGGAACTCGAACAGAAAGCGGAATAGGCAGCTCTTGCCAGAGTTGTTTGCCCCCACTAGCGCTGTGAACCCGCTCCTCAAGGAGACGCGCAACGGACTAGAGGCAGGGAAGCAACGGTAGTTCTTGAGAGTAAGGTCGACGTCCATGTGACTGAGGTCAGTATAGCGTCCGAAACGCTCGTATGCCAGACCCCTTGCTCCCCACCCGCGCTGCGCCGCCCTTCGGAGAGTGCAGAGAGGGCTTGCCCTCGCTGCCAGGGGTTTCAGGGGGTGTCCCCCTGATTCCCGATGAACCTTACTCGGGCGGGAGGGTGGGAAGAAAAGCGTTGGTGCCTTGAGCAGCGGCAGCGGGCGGTGGCGTGGGAGCGAGCCGGCGGCAGCAGCACGGGCGGCTGGGAGCGCAGTAGCCGCATGGCGCGAGTGCCACTCCCCCCTTGGAAACCGCGCGACGCTGTGCTCTAATGGATGCGACAGGGCGCACCCGCCAGGCACCGCGCAGCGAAAAGCCCCTTTTTGAAGGTCAATTACACAAAGCCGCCCCCTAACAGCTTCGGAAGAGTCGACATTTCTATAAACAAATACAATCATACTCGCCCGTCTGGGCCTGCCCGTCTGGGCTTGCCCGTCTGGGCCTGCCCGTCTGGGCCTGCCCGTCTGGGCCTGCGCCGCCGCCCCCAACATCCTCCCCACCCCCAGCGCCTCGCTCCATGTGGTATATTGAACCTAGAGTCGACAGCGTATAGCGGGGACGCCTTCCGGAGCGCAAGGACGTGTTCGATACTGTAACCTCCGCCCGCGCCCTCATGGGCACGGCCCTCGGCTTCCACATCCTCTTTGCCACCGTCGGCATCGGCCTGCCGCCGCTCCTCTTCGCCGCCGAGGGCCTCTACCTGCGCACCGGCAAGGAGATGTACCGCGAGATGGCCAGGCGATGGGCCGTCGTCGTCGGCGTCCTCTTCGCCGTCGGCGCCGTCTCCGGCACCATACTTTCCTTCTCCTTCGGCCTCCTCTGGCCGAGCTTCACCAGCTTCTCCGGTGGCATCATCGGCCTGCCCTTCTTCCTGGAAGGCTTCGCCTTCTTCACCGAGGCCATCTTCCTCGGCCTCTACCTCTACGGCTGGAATAAGCTCAGCCCGAAGGCCCACTGGCTGACGACGATTCCGATCGCCGTCGCCGCTCTCGCCTCCGCCTTCTTCATCATCAGCGCCAACTCCTGGATGAACCAGCCGACCGGCTTCGACATCGTTAACGGCGTCGTCACGAACGTCAACCCGACCGCCGCCATGCTCACCAACCGCGCCTTCCCCTACGAGTTCGTCCACGGCGCCCTTGCGGCCTACGTCGCCCTTGGCCTGGGCGTCGCCGGCATCTACGCCCTCGCCATGCTGCGCGGCGACCGCTCCGACTACAATAAGAAGGCGCTCATGCTCGGCCTCGGGCTCGCGGCCGTCTTCGCGCCCCTGCAGGTCGTCTCCGGCGACCTCAGCGCGCGGGAGGTGGCGCACAACCAGCCGGAGAAGTTCGCCTCCATGGAGGGCCAGTTCGTCACGCAACGAGGCGCGCCCCTGCGCATCGGCGGCATACCCTTCCCCGGCGACCACGAGACGAAGTTCGCCATCGAGATCCCCAAGCTGGCCAGCATCCTCGCCTTCGAGCACGCCGACGCCGAGATCAAGGGCCTCGACAGCTTCCCGCAGGACGAGATCCCCAACGTCTGGCTCGGGCACTTCCCGTTTCAGATAATGGTCGCGCTCGGATTCATCTTCGTCGGCGTCTCCGCCCTGTTCTGGGGGCACGTCTGGTGGAAGAAGCGGGTCGACCCGCCGCGACTGCTGCTCGCCATCCTTGTGCTGATGGGCGTGCTCGGCTTCTTCGCCATCGAGATGGGCTGGTTCGTCACGGAGTTCGGCCGCCAGCCGTGGATGATCTACCACGTCATGCGGACTGAAGGTGGTGCGACGCCTCGCTCCGGTATCTGGGTGCTGCTCGTGCTGTTCGGTATCGTCTACGTGGCGCTGGCCGTTGGGCTGGCCGGCGTCCTTTTGCTGCAGCAACGCGGCCGCACGAAGACGGCGCGGACTGAGTAGGGGGTTCGATTGGTTCTCGACAAGATAGCGGCGATCGTTGCGCTGACCGGCGTCATGGCCTACGCGATCTTCGGCGGCGCCGACTTCGGCAGCGGCATCTGGTCGGCGCTGGCGAGCGGGCCGCGCGCCGGGCAGCAGCGCAACGCCCTCTACAAGGCGATAGGCCCCGTCTGGGAGACGAACAACGTCTGGCTCATCCTCATCGTCGTTGTCTTGCTGATGGCGTTTCCAACCGCTCTCGCCAACCTCTCGACGGCGCTGCTCGTCCCGCTGTCCGTCGGCCTCGTCGGCATCGTCTTCCGCGGCGCCGGGTTCGCCTTCCGCAACTACTCGCGCGAATCTGGGGCGGGCATGGTGCCGCTGCACGGCATCTTGTTCTCCATCGCCAGCGTGATTACGCCGTTCGCCTTTGGCGTGGCGCTGGGCGCGACGGGCGGCGGCGAGATCAAGCTGAACAACGGCGCCGTCACCTCCGGCCTCTTCGCGCCCTGGATGCACCCCTTCCCGATACTCTTCGGCCTGACGGCGGTCTGCGCCTGCGCCTTTCTGACGATGAGCTACATGACGACGCGCTCTTCGGGCGACCTGCGCGAGGACTTTCGCCTGCGGGGCCTGCTCGCGGGCGTCGCCGTCGGGCTGATGGGGATTGTCACGCTTGCCGTCGCCCGCTGGGACGCATCCCGCTTCTGGGACCTGTGGCAACGTGCGGCGCCCGAGTGGATGCTAGGCGTGGCTGCCGCGACCGGCCTGGTCGCTTTGCTTGTGCTGTGGCTGCGCTGGTACCCGCTGGCGCCGGCGGCGTCCGGAGGCGCGGTAGCGCTGCTCGTCGCGGCCTGGGGTGTCATCCAGTACCCGTACTTCATCGTGCCGAGCCAGAGCATATTCGACGTCGCGTCGAGCCAGACGATGATCCGCTCGGCGCTGGTCGGCTTGCTTTGCGGCGCCGTGATACTGATACCGTCGCTGCTGCTGTTGTACTTGAGCTTCGTCGCCGAGAGCGCTGAGGAAGCAACGGAAAGCTAACGCGCGTTTGCCGACGCGTAGCACAGGCTGCTAGAATAGTCGAGGGGCTGGTTCCCGAGGGCCAGCCCTTTTCGGTGTCGTCATGAACCTGAAAGGCCTTCTGCCCTCAATCCAAGAGGCGCTTGCCGTCGAGGGACGGCTGAGCGCGCCTGCCCGGCGCCTCACCGTCGGCGTGCCCGACGGCGCCAAGGCGGCGCTCACCGCCCTCATCGCGCAGCAGTCCGACGCTCCGCTGCTCGTCGTCACCGCGCACGCCAACCGCGCCCAGGCCCTTATCGAGGAGCTCGCGGCCTGGCTCGGCGGCGACGACCGACTGCACCTCTTCCCGCGCCGCGCCGCGCTCCCTTACGAGCGCCTTGCCCCCGACGCCGAAGCCGTTCGCGACCGCCTGCGCGTCCTTGCCCTCCTCGCCGGCCGCTTTGACGTGCCTCCGATCGTCATCGCGCCCGTGCAGGCGGTCGCTGAGGCGACCCTCTCGCCCGAGGAGATGGCCGGCTCGCTGGAGACGCTGGTGGCCGGCAGCAGGCTGGCGCCCGAGCCGTTCCTGCACCGCCTCGTCGAGCGCGGCTATCAGTTCTCGCCCCTCGTCGACACGCCGGGGCAGGCCGGACGCCGCGGCGGCATAATCGACGTCTTTCCGCCGGAGAACGACCTGCCGCTGCGCGTGGAGCTGCTGGGTGAGCGGATCGAAAGCCTGCGCCTGTTCGACCCGTCGACGCAGCGCACCGTCCGGCTCGTGGATTCGTCGGTTATCGGGCCCGCGCGGGAGATGCTCCTGCCGCAGCCGGGCGCCCCGGACCTCCTGGCGAAGCTCGATTTCGACGGCTGCAAGCCGGAGGTTGCCGCCCGCTTCCGCGACGAGGCGGCCCTGCTTGCGAACGGCGAAGGCTTCCCCGACGACATCTTCTACGTGCCGTTCCTCGCCTGCTGCAGCCTGCTGGACCACCTGCCGCCGAACGCCCTCCTCGTTCTCGACGAGCTTTCCGACATGGCGACGGCGGAGGAGGAGCTCGACCGCCAGGTCGGCGAGATCGAAAGCGAGATGACCCATCGGTGCGAGCTTCCGCGCGGCCTGCCGTTCCCGCAAAAACCGTGGCCGGAGCTGCACGAGGAGCTGACCTCGCGACCCGGTGCCGTCGAGCTGTCGCGCTGGGCCAGCGGCGAAGAGTGCGAGGGCGGCCTCCGCCTGCCGTTCACCGCCGCCAGTGCTTACGGCGGCCGCCTCCTCGAGCTCGTGAAAGACCTGTCCGGCGCGTCGCAGCGACGACAGACAACGGTCATCGTCTCGCAGCAGGCGGCGCGCATCGCCGAGGTGCTAAGCGAGAACGATCTCTTCGCTACGCCGCTCGCTGCAGTCGAATCGTCGCTGCCGGATGGCGCGCTGGCGGTCGTTCACGGCTCGCTTCCCGAAGGCTGGACCGTTCGCTCGCCGCAGGGAGGCGCACTCACGCTGCTAACCGACTCCGAGCTCTTCGGCTTCGTCAAGCAGCGCCGTCTCACCCGCCCGACTGCCGGCCGCCGCATCGATTTCCTTGCCGACCTAAGCCCCGGCGACTTCGTGGTCCATATCGAGCACGGCATCGCCGAGTTCGCCGGCCTGACGCGCCTCCAGACCGATAGCCAGATCGCCGCCATCCAGGGCGACAAGGAGCGCGAGTACCTGGAGCTGCGCTACGCGGAGGGCGATCGCCTCTTCGTGCCGACCGACCAGATCGACCGCGTCAGCCGCTACGTCGGCCCCGGCGACCAGAAGCCGTCACTGACGCGTCTGGGCACGCAGGAGTGGCGCCGGGCCAAGGAGCGCGTGCAGCGGGCGGTCCGCAATCTGGCGCGCGAGCTGCTGGCGCTCTACGCCCAGCGGCAGGTGCTGCACGGCCATGCCTTCTCGCCGGACACGACCTGGCAGCAGGACCTCGAGGCGTCGTTCCCGTACGTTGAAACGCCCGACCAGGCTGCCGCAATGCTGGAAGTAAAGCTGGACATGGAGAGCGTACGCCCCATGGACCGACTCGTCTGTGGCGACGTCGGCTACGGCAAGACGGAGCTCGCCATCCGCGCGGCGTTCAAGGCCGTGATGGACGGGATGCAGGTCGCGATGCTCGTGCCGACGACCGTTCTCGCCCAGCAGCACTTTCAGACGTTCTGCGAGCGGCTCGCCGGCTTCCCCGTTCGCGTCGAGATGCTGTCGCGGTTCCGTTCCGACAGGGAGCAGCGGGACGTCGTGCGCGACCTGGCGGCCGGCTCCGTCGACGTCGTCATCGGCACCCATCGCCTCCTGCAGTCGGACGTCGCCTTCCGCGACCTCGGCCTGGTGATCATCGACGAGGAGCAGCGATTCGGCGTCACCCACAAAGAGCGCCTGAAGCACATGCGGCAACAGGTCGACGTGCTGACGCTCTCGGCGACGCCCATCCCGCGCACGCTGCACATGGCACTCGGCGGCATCCGAGACATGTCGGTCATGGACACGCCGCCCGAGGACCGCCTGCCCATCAAGACCTACGTGCTCGAGTTCGATGAGCACTTCGCCCGCGATGCCATGATCCGCGAGCTGGAGCGGAGGGGGCAGGTCTATTTCGTCCACAACCGCGTCTTCAACATCGAGGGCGTCGCCGACCGGCTGCGACGCCTCGTGCCGGAGGCGGAGATCGCCGTCGGCCACGGTCAGATGCCGGAAGACCAGCTCGAGCGCGTCATGCTGGACTTCGCACGCGGCGCCATCGACGCCCTCGTCTGCACGACCATAATCGAGTCGGGCCTCGACATACCCAACGTCAACACCATCATGATCAACCAGGCCGACCGGCTGGGCCTGGCGCAGCTCTACCAGCTTCGCGGCCGCGTCGGAAGAGGCGCCAGCAGAGCCTACGCCTATCTGTTCTACGACCGCCATCGGTCCCTGACGGAGCCGGCCCAGAAGCGCCTGCAGGCCATCTTCGAGGCGACGGAGCTGGGCGCGGGCTTCCAGATCGCCCTCCGCGACCTGGAGATCAGGGGCGCCGGTAACCTGCTGGGCGCGGAGCAAAGCGGCCACATCGGCGCTGTCGGATTCGATCTGTACACGCGCCTTCTTGCCGACTCCGTCGAAGGCCTGAAAGCCCTCCAGCGCGGCGAAAAGCCGCCAACGCCTTCGACCGCGATGCCGCCGCTCGCCATCGACCTACCGCTTGTCGCCCACATCCCGGAAAGCTACGCGCCGGACCTCAACCTGCGCCTCGCTATCTACCAGCGAATGACGCGCGTGCAGCACCCGCAGGAGGTCCAAGAGATTGCGCAGGAGCTCCGCGACCGCTTCGGTCCGCTGCCGGAGCCCGTGCAGACGCTGCTATACGTCGTGCGCGTGCAGGCGCTGGCGCGCGAGGCGGGCGTGCAGTCGGTCCAGACGGAGGACGGCCAGATCGTGCTCCGGATGGTGCAGGGACGCCGCCTGCCGCAGGAGCGTTTGCGACACCGGCTTCCTGAAGGCGCCTGGGTCGGCCCGACCTCAGTGCGGCTCAGTCGCGTCCGCCTCGGCGACGGCTGGCGCGACGCGCTCATCGGCGTCATGCAAGAGCTGGTGGCGCTCGCCCCCGCGACCTCGGCCTAACCGGCCCGCATCACGCGTTCTTCACGCCCGCCGTGCCCGGCTTCATATCCGCAGCACGCCCCGGGAATACGATAGCCTGTTCCGGGAGAAGAACGCGCCGTCGAACTGAAGGCGGGTCTCCCGGTGGAGGTGTGAGATGACACAGATGAAGCAAGACCTGCCGATGTCGCAGGTGAACGACCAGGAAATCGAGCAGACCGCGCCCTTGCGCGAGTTCGTCTGCGAGCCTTCCGGCTGCGGTCTCATCGACGAGATCGGCCCCGAGATCACCCGCTACGTGGGCGGCCTTCGCGACCCGTTCTGCATACGTCGCGAGATTCAACTAGCGCCGATGGCGAGCTATTTCGACTAGTCACGAGAGCAACGGCCCCGGCGACATGGGATGCGAGAGCCCGGTCCCTCAGAGGATCGGGCCCTCGGTTTGTGATGGCGTTATTGGGCTGACTCCGCGTAGCCGATGTGCCATTGCCCGTTGTTGCTCTTCGCCGAATACCACAGCTTGAACAGCCGCGCGCCGGAGTCGTAGAGCAGCGTCGAGCGGTAGATGCGTTCGTTGTCCCAGCCGCTGCTTGGGCTGAGCAGGGCGTCGGGGTAGGTGGTCCACTTCAGGCCGTCGCTGCTGGTGGCCAGCATCAGGCGGGCGCTCGCGTTCGGTGAGTCGACGTAGTCCATCAAGTACTGCTTGTCGACATGAAGTACGTCGAGGTGCCAGGGCGCCGCCGCGAGGTCAACCTTCTCGACGGGCGACCAGGTGATGCCGTCCTTGCTCGTCGTGTGGAGCACCCCGCCGCCGCCTGCCGTCCACATGTGGAAGGTGCCGTCCACCAGCACCACGGCCGGCGACAGGTAGAGGGGGTAGCTGTCCAGGTTCCATTGCATCACCGACTGCGGCGCGCTCCAGTTGACGCCGTCACCGGAGGTCAGCAGTAGGATATCGTTGGTGTTCTGGCCGGCGCAGCGGTTCGCCCGCGCCTGGCGGGTGTAGTAGAGATAGAGCTTGTCGTTGCCGGGGTTATAGACGAGGTCCGGGTCGCTGTTGTGGTCGCAAGATGGCGCCGAAACGATGGGGTTCTCGAGCCCGTCCGGCGGCGACCAGGTCTGGCCGTCCTCCGAGACCAGCATGCTCGGGTTCTCGCGGGAGTCGTTGCCGTTGGGATAAGGGGTCACCGCCATCCAGTACTTGTGCTTGTGCCAGCCCTTGGGGAAGTAGATTACGTCGGGGTGGACGGCCTGTCCCGTCCCGTCATACGTCGGAATGTCGAGCGGCGCGGCGGCGTTGTGAAAGGACGGTGGCGAAAAGGGCGTCGGCGAGGCGGCCGGCCGGAGCGGATTGAAAGCGGCGATCCCGCCGTGGCAGCCAACCGTAGCTACAATCGGCAGCACGCAAAGGGCGAGCAGGATAGTTCTTTTTCGCAGTCGCCCGGCCCTCCTTGTCGGGACGGAAATCGCTCTCCCAAGGGTGACAAGCGGCGGCGCTTCGGTCAAGAGGGAATTGCGGCGATTTTCGTTCGGTTGACACCCTAGGCGACAACGGCTAGAATGCCAGCGCTGTCACCTCGACGGCCCCCGCCAAAGCGGTACAGCGATTGTTGTGGGGAGCAAGGAGGGAGCCATCCTTGGACGGTGAAGCGCCGGTCGGAGGCGTAACGGGCCTCCTGGACCGGGTTGCTATCCCGCCGGCCAGTCGCATTCCCATCGTTGGCGCGGTCTACGCCCTGGGCGTCGCCCTTTTCCTGACGCTGGAGCCGACGCGACCGGTCTGGTTGCTGCTTACCACGCTCGTCGTCGGCCTGGGAACCGACGGGATTGTGCGGGCATACGCCGGCGGGGCGCTCCGCGGCGCCCTGGACACGGCGCCCTATCTGCTGGTGCCTGCGGTCTTCTCCCTTTCGGCCGGCTTCTTTCTACAGGAGACCGTCAGCGGTTACTGGAAGCTTCTGGCCGCCCTCGTTGCCGGAGCGATGATGGTCGGTGTTCTCTATGGCGAATGCCTCTCGCTGGATATCGAAAGCGAGCTTTACGGCACGGGGCGATTCATCCTGAACATCGCCAGCTATCTCGCCGCCTTTGGTCTGTATGCCGTCATGTACAGCTATGGCGTCGGCCTGGTGCAGGCGGCGATATGCGTCGGCCTCCTGACGACGGTGCTGGCCGCCGAGGTACTCCGCGAGACGGAGCTGATGCCCCCGCCGGTAGGGCGAC
>JBEKXP010000019.1:0-22287 GCA_049511815.1 Dehalococcoidia bacterium | reverse complement strand
AAGGCTAATCCTGCGGTCTTGTCCGCCTCTTCCCTGATTCTGCTAGGTGTCTCTCCTCCGTCACCGACCGGCTACTGGCAGTAGCTCCGCGGCGGCGACGGCCAGTGGGCGAAGACTAGCTGGACGTCGCGGATATTGATGTTGCCGTTCTTGTCAACGTCGTAGGTCGCGTTGTAGGTAAGCGGCGGCGCCGGCCAGTGGGCGAAGACGAGCTGGACGTCACGGATATCAATGCCACCGTCCACATCCACGTCGTACGCACAGCCCACCGTCACCGAGCCGTTCTGCCACATGGAGTCTACGGGATTCGCATCCGCAGTGGCGTCTGTGAGGGAGCCGTTCGTCAGGCTGGCCGCAGACGTGCCTGCCGCCACAGGCGAGAAGGTGACAGTGGCAACAACGCCGGAACCATCCGGCCCCGCCTGGGCGCCGCCGCTGGAGCAGTTGTAGCGCTCGGTGCCGGGCGCGACCTCGGACGGCGAGCAGGAAGTCGTGCGTCCGCTGCTTGCGAGGAACGGACCCTCCGTGAACGACTGGAACTGTATGACAGTCGGGTCGAAGACCACATCGAATTGGAAGGCCCCCAGGTTGGTCACGTTCTCAACCTTTACGTCCAGGGTGAAGTTGCCGCCCACAAGCGGGACCGTCTTGCTGAGCGGGTCGACCCTGACATTGGTGATGCTACCCAGTTGCACTGCGTCGGTACGGACCGTAACGATCTGACCGTTATCGATACGCCAGACTTCCACCGCTCCGCTCGCAACGTCGCCGTTGGCGTCGAAGTCAACCAATCCCGATGCACCCTGATAGTCGACGTCCTGACCGGAGCGGACCAAGCTTAGCGCTGTGGCAATACCTCCGGCGGCGCCAAGCCCTACGGGCTGCCCGGGAGGATTCGCGACCCTCCTGAGGGCGTTCCGGATCTGGGTGGAGTCGGTCGAGTGTGCGGCCTGCGCGGCGAGGGCGGCCACCATCACGGCATCATACGCCTCTCTTGCGTAGATCAGGGGTGGTTCACCGTACTCGGCCTGGTAGGCAGCGTCGAAGGCGGTTCCTGCTGATGACTGCACCTCTCCCCCGGCGACGCCGTACATGCCGTTCAGGTGCTGAGCGCCAACCGCATCAATGATCTGCTGCGACTTCGTACCATCGACGAACAGGAACTTGTCGGCCAGCCCGTTGCCGATCGCCTCGTTCAGGTACGTTATGGCTTCCTGAGGATAGGTGATGGCGGCCAAGACGTCGGGGTCACCGGCGGTGGCCTGTTGAAGTTGAGGCAGGTAGGTTGGCTGGCCCGTCTCCAGGGGGACCGTCGCCAGCACCTGGCCGCCCAGTTCCGTGAAGTTGCTCGCGAACAGGTCGGACAGTGGCTGGCCATAGGAATTGTTGACGTAGAGGGTGGAGGCCGTCTGGTAGCCGAGTTCGCGAGCCAGGCTTGCCAGCGCTTTCCCTTCCGCCGCATCCGACAGAGCGGTACGGAAGAGCAGATCGTTATCCGGAAGGGTTGTGAGTGCCGCGGAAGTTGAGGAAGGCGAGATCTCGAGGATTTGGTTAGGTACCGTAGCGTTTTGAGCGACTGCAAGCGTCTCACTACTCGCCATTGGACCCACGATGGCGCTCACTCCCTCCTGATTGATCAGACTTAGGGCCTCCTGCACCGCGACCTGCGGGGAGGTGGCCGAATCGCCCACGACGAGCTGGATTGGTTGGCCCAGCACTCCGCCGGCGTCGTTGATATTCTGGGCGGCCAGGTTTGCGGCATTCTGCAGCGGGGGGCCAAATTGAGCCAGATCCCCCGTGAACGGCAATAGAAGGCCGATGCGGAGAGCTTGTTGCCCCTGGCTTGGTGACGCTGTTCCAGGGTTCAGAGCTGTTGTACAAATCGCGACAAGGGCCAGAATTAGGAGGATGGCTTTGTGTCTCATCTTGCTTCCTCCGGTAGGGACAACTCAGCGCCGTGCCCCGCCAGCAGAGAGCGGGAGCGGGCGCGCCCCCTTACGCAACCTCCCCGTTGACGGACCTCAATGAGAGGGGTAATCAGTAGCGAGCCACCAATGTGGGGATTATAGCATCGCCCGAGCGGTTGTCAAGGCGTGCGCGGCGGCATGATACTCGCAGCCGCCCGGAAACGGGTCGCGGTTCTCGGAAGTCAGGCAGCTAAACTGTCTTGACAACGTGGCTCCCCGGTGATATTCTCTGGTCGCCCTCAACGGGTAAGTGACAGCGGCGGGGCTGTCGCTAGATGGGCTCCTCTCTCCTGATTCTTCGCCGCACCGTCTGGTTTTGACTCCGACTTGAACATCTCTGCTGGCCGGATGACCACGTCACCTGAACTGGCGTCGCCTGCATTGTTCGGGTCGGTACACTGAGCAGACCAATAGCAGCATCACCCGAAAGGGAGAAAGGAAGCGAAGATGAAAAGGGTCCGGATGGTTTTGGCAGTGGTCGTCGCTGCCATAATTGGCCTAAGCCTGTTTTCTGCAACCGGAGTTTTGGCTAGCAAGCCTAAAGCTTACGTGTTGATAGGCAATGTAGCAGGTGAAGCGGGGCAGGCTTATATTGCTGCCGGAACAGCGGTCTTGGAGTATGAGCTTGCGGGTTACGATGTAATATCCAATATTCACGCCGATCAAAACGCCGTAAAGAACGCCCTCAATGATCCAGGTACACAGGCCCTTTGGATAATTGGTCATGGTACGTACGATTCAGTGAAAAACGAAAATGGGAAGTGGAAGCTTACAGGTTATTATCCGATGATCGAAATGGCAAATCAGACAAATATTCAGCCATCTGATCTTACTGATTCTACTCATAAAGACTTTCCGAACATTAAACAAGTCACCATTCATGCCTGTGGTCAAGATCTCCCAGAGTGGCAAGCTCTTTTCCCAACTGCGGTTGCGGCCAAGAATTTCAGAGCTTGGAAGTCCACGCTCAGACCGTATCAATACTTGTTTTGGCAATGGTGGAACGTATACGATCCAGTTACAAGTCAAGCCTCAGCACCTGTGCCCGTAATAAATCCCGTTCTGGAACAGGCAAACCAGTACTATTTCGATCCAACCGTGGGGAAATACCTTGCAGACATGTCCTATCTCGCTAATGACTTTCCGCTCCATGAACCCTTGAAATCTCAAGTGGGATCTCAATCGGTTAATGTCTATGCGCGAAACACGGATACAGGTGATAGGCATATCCTTTTTGGAGCCGACATAGCAGATGGTAAGATAGCCTCTTCATATGTTAGCGGGACTACTACTCCAACATTTGATGTATCAATAACTAATGAAGCTTTATACAATATCCTTGAAGATCCATCAACAATTTGGAATGCGCACACTGTAGGGTCTCTCCAAATTACACCTTATGTACCAGTTGATGAAGATATATTGTTCAAAAGTATAGCAGGACTATTCTTCGGAGAAGACGGAGGTGTCGGTGGGATTGCAGAGCCGCCGGATGTAGCGGTGCTACCGGCGGATACAACAAACTCAGCAAGCACCGACCACGCTGGCCTAGGTTGGATTTTCGGCGGGTCAGGTGCTGGGATACTCATCCTTGTTGGCTTTGGAACGGTCTGGTACGCGCGCAAGCGGCGGGTTGGATAGCGGCTGCAGGCCCGCTAGCGCTGGCGGGGGTCGAGGGCGTCGCGGAGGCCGTCGCCGAGGAAGGTGAAGCAGAGCATTAGCAACGCGATGGCGCCCGCCGGGAAGGCAAGAAGCCAGACGTTGCTCATGTGGTTGTAGCCGTCGGTGACGAGGCTGCCGAGGCTGGGCATCGGCGCCGGCACGCCAAGCCCCAGGAAGCCCAGCGCCGCCTCGGCGAAGATGGCGAAGGGGATGCCGAAGGCGAAGGCGACGATTACCGGTCCCAGGGTGTTCGGCAGCATGTGCCGGGTGACGATGCGCCAGTTGCTCGCGCCGAGCGTTCTCGCCGCCGTGACGTACTCGCGCTCGGCAAGCGATAGCATCTGGCCGCGCACCAGCCGGGCGATGGTCGTCCAGTTCACCAGCGCAATCGCCAGCATCACCTGGAGTCGCGGCTCGCCCAGGACGGGCATGTGGCGGCCCAGGAGGATGGAGCGCAGGAGGATGATGAACAGCAGGTCGGGGAAAGCGTAAGTAACGTCGGTCAGGCGCATGAGGGCGCTGTCGCCAATGCGGCCGCCGAGCGCCGCGGCAACGCCGACGGACACGCCGATGAAAAGGACGATTATCTGGGCGCCGACGCCGATCTCCAGCGAAATCGAGACGCCGGTCAGGACGCGGCTCCAGTTGTCGCGCCCAAGGTAGTCGGTGCCGAAGAAGTGCGACCAGGACGGCCCTTCCATGACGTGCTGATAGAGCTGATCGCTGTAGCTATAGCGAGCAATCGCCTGGGTGAAGGCGGTGCTTGCCGACAGGAGCGCAAGGAGCAGCAGGATGACGACGGCGACCATCGCCATGCGGTTCCGGCGCAGGGCACGAAAGGCGTCGCTCCACAGGCCGCGCGCTCTCGGCGAGGGCGAATCGGCGTCTTCGAACGTGTCTGTTCGGTAAGCGATCTTCTCCATTCTCCCTACCTGTAGCGAATTCGCGGGTCCACCGCCGCGTACAGCACGTCGACGACGAGGTTCGCGACGGCGATGACGGCGGCGTAGAAGAGCGTCGAGCCCATGATCATGGCGTAGTCGCGGCTCTCGACCGCGTCGACGAAGGCGCGGCCGACGCCGGGAATGGAGAAGACGCGCTCGATGATGAACGAGCCGGTGACGAGCATGGCGGCGCACGGTCCCATCACCGTCAGCACCGGGACCATCGCATTCTTGAGGCCGTGTCGCCGGACCACTGCCAGCTTCGAAAGCCCCTTCGCCTGCGCCGTGCGGATGTAGTCCTGGTTGAGCGCCTCCAGCATGCTCGCGCGCGTCACCCGGGCGATGAACGCCGCGGGCAACATGCTGAGCGCAAGGACAGGCAGGACCAGCTTCCGCCATTCCCAGGCCGAGGGGTCGAGCGTGTGACTGAGCTGGACGGGCCCGCCCCAGCCGAGGATGTCGAACCAGCCCAGCTTCACGCCGAAGACGACGACGAGGAACGACGCCAGCACGAAGCTCGGCAGGGCGGCGCCGGCGGTCGCGAAGAAGACGCCGACGTAGTCCAGGACGCCGTTGTGGTTCAGCGCCGACAGGACGCCGAGCGTAATCCCGACGACCGAAGCGACGATGAACGCAAGGACGCCGAGCTGCGCGCTGACGAAGAAGCCGTCGCGGATGAGCTGCGAGACATCGCGGTCGCCGCGGAAGGAGAGGCCGAGGTCGAGGTGCAGGAGGTTCCAGAGATAGAGCAGGTACTGCTTCCAGAGCGGCTGGTCGAGATGGTAGCGGCGGTTGAGCGCTTCGACGATGTTCGCCGGCAGGGCCTTGTCCTGGGTGAACGGCCCGCCGGGGACCAGGTGCATCAGGAGGAAAGTGATCGTGGCCACGGCCCAGAGGACGGGGATGAGCTGGAGAACTCTCCTGACGATGTAGCCGGCCATCTCAAGCCAGCATGGGGCCCGTTCCGGGACCCCACGCCTTATCCTTGCCTACGGCATCTCTTCTACTGCGCTTTGATGAACCAGCACTCCGGACACCAGTTGCCCGGCATGGCCGCGTCGATAGCGCCGTTGGGGCGCACACCGCCGACTTTCGAGTTCACCAAATAAAGGACGGCTCCCTGCCAGAGCGGCGCCACGCCGCAGAGTCTGGTCACGACCAGCGTCTCCGCCGCTTGGAGGTCGGCGATGCGCGTCGCGTTGTCGGTCTCGGTGCCGGCGGCTGCCAGCTTCGCGTCGATATCGGGGTCGCTGCAGGCGTGCTGGTTGTTGGTGCCGTCGGTGTTGAAGATTCCGATGAGCGAGTTCTCGGGGTCGGGGTAGTCGTTCTGCCAGCCGCCGAGGAACAGGTCGAAGCTCTGGGAGTTGTAGATCTGGCCGGCGGTCGGCCGGTCGACGGGCTGAATCTCCGTGTCGATGCCGAGGACCTGCTTCCATGCCTGCTGGAGGAACTCGGCTTCAGCTCTGAGGGCCGGATCGTCGGAGACGGTTATCGACAGCTTGGGGAAGCCCTGGCCGCCAGGGTAGCCGGCGTCGGCCAGCGCCTGTTTCGCGGCGGCGGGGTCGTAGCCGATGACGCTCTGGAAGGCGTCGTTGCCCTGGTAGCCCGGCATGCCCTGCGGTAGCCAGTAGGTGGCCGGCAGGTAGGCGCCGTTGTAGACGACGTTCACCAGCGAATCGCGGTCGATGGCGCGGGAGAGAGCGAGACGGACGTCGGGCTTGGCGAGCACGGGGTTCGTCATCAGCATTTCGACGGCGCGGATCCGCAGCGAGCCGACTTGCAGGTATTCGGATTTGAGGGTGGGATCATTCTGAATGGTCGGGATGTCGGTTGCGGCCACCTGCGTCATGTCCAGCTCGCCGGTCTGGAAGGCGCGGAACGCCACCTCCTCGTCGTCGATGAACTTGAGGGTCAGCTTCTGAAGCTGCGGTTTCGGCTCCAGGGCCCAGTTCGGGTTTGGTACGAGCGTCGCGTGGTCTTTCGCCACGAGCTCTGTCAGTGTGTAAGGGCCGTCGACGACGATATTGGCCGGGTCGGTCCAGTTGTCGCCGACCTTGTCGATGACGTGCTTGGGGAGCGGGGAGACGGGCCACAGCGACATGATCGTCGTGAACGTTGGTTTCGGTGCTGTCAGCGTCATCTGAAGAGTCTTGTCGTCGAGCGCTTTCACGCCCACGGCGTCGGCGGTGGCGGCGCCGTTGAAGTAGTCGTCGCAGCCGACGAGGTCGAGCATGCCGGCTCCGAGCAGGTACTGGTACGGGCCCGCGACGTCGGGGCTACACTCGCGTTTGAGGCTGTACTCGAAGTCCTGCGCCGTCAGCGGCTGTCCGTCCGACCACTCGAGGCCATCCTTGAGCGTTATGGTGTAGACGTTGCCGTTCACCTGCGGCTCGCCTGCCGCCAGGGCCGGCACGGCGACTACGTTGTCGCTGGAGTCGAGCTGTAGCTCATAGAGGCCGCGGAAGAGCATGCGGTCGATGATCACGTCGCCCTCTGAATCGGAGCGTTGGGGATCGACGTATTCGGGCTCGATGCTCTGCGCGACCAGCACCTGTTGGTCCGCCGGCGCCGCTTTGTCCGCAGGCGTTGTCGGCTGAGATACCCTGGCTTCGCTTCCGCCACAGGCGACCAGCGCGAGGGTGAGGACGGCGGCCGCCGCCATCAGGGAGATGTATGGAATGTTCCTCCGCATGGATTCTGTCTCCTTTCAGACGGGACTGCTTCCACCGCCCAATTGCTTTAGGTCCGCACTTTCCGAGACGGCACGTATGTATGCTCGCGTCGCGAAGGCGCGAGTCCACCGCGGAGGACCCCAGCCAATGAAGTATCGGCCGGATCAGCGCATGTCTTGACGTTGTTGGGCCCCGGCAAGAGCAATTCTTGTCAATTGGCGTCTCATCTTCACGGCCTGTTTACGTGGCGGCCGCCGCTATTCATGACTCCTTCACATGAGGGCGGTATTGTACGAGGGAAGCGATTCGGGAAAGGACGCCCGAACCGAGGGGATAGAGCCTGCCGCCGTCGCGCCGACGGTCTCGCCGGAGCCGATGGCACGCTTGCCCAGGCGAGATAGGGACTGTCCTGCCGGAGGCGAAGTGGGGAGCGAGAGCGAATCGACTTCGCCGAGTGGCGGCAGCGCGGCTCATAAAGGACTTGTCAACAGCCGTAGTCAGGGCAAGGAGGCCCTGTCTATCCCCCGCTCCACGCCGTCCAGACCGACGGCATTCAACGCTCCTGAGGCGAACTCGACGGAGAATCGAATGTGGCTACGCCGCGGATGAAGCGGTCTGAGTCTCGGGAGCGGCGTCCGCCGCGGGGCCAGGGCGAAAAAGAACGGCGTGAGCCTAAGCGGCGCGTTCTGACGCACGCGGCGCCTTCGGAAACCGAGGCCATCGCCGACGCCATCGTCCTTAAAGACGGGCCGATCTTCCTCCTCACGAACCCCGACGGCAACGTTCCCCTGAACGATGGCCACGGCCTGGGGCTGTACTACCGCGATTGTCGCTTCCTGAACGGCTACGAGCTGCTCATTGCCGACGCCCGCGCGCAACCGCTGGTCGGCACGGCGGCGGCGGGCTTCAAGGCCGTCTTCGAACTGACGAACCCCGATTTCGAGACGAAAGGCGGCGGCACGGTCCCGAAAGAGAACATCGGCATCAAATGGGAGCGGATGATCGACAGCGAACGGGCGGCGCTGCGCGACGTCATCACTCTCCAGAACTTCGCGATGGTGCCGATCGATTTCACGCTCACGTTCCGGTTCAGCTCCGACTTCGAGGACATGTTCGCCGTTCGCAGCATGTCCTCGAAGCGGCCGGGCAAGCTCAATCCGCCGCGCTGGGATAAGTTCATCCTGTTCTTCTCCTACGACGGCGCCGACGGCATCTACCGCGGCGTCAACATACGCTTCTCGCCGACGCCCGACCGCCGCGTGGGCAACCGGGCTCAGTTCGAGGTCTCGCTCCAGCCGGGAGAGAAGAAGGAACTCCTCATCTCCCTGATCGTCGTCGAATCGAAGGACAAGGAGCAGATACAGCCGCGGCCGTGGGAGATCCCGGACCTCAGGCGGATCGAGGCGCTGCTGCACCGCTCCGCCGGCGATTGGCTGAAGCGACAGACGGCGGTCGACAGCGACAGCCTGGCGCTCACCCGCCTCATCGAGCGCTCGTTCCGCGATCTCCGCATGCTCCGGAATACGCTGGAGGGGCGCGAGTATTTCGACGCCGGCATACCCTGGTTCACGACTCTTTTCGGCCGCGACAGCCTGATTACGTCGATACAGTCGCTCGCCTACGACCCTGACATCGCCGAAAACATGCTGCGCCTCCTTGCAGCATTCCAGGGGAAAGAGGTGGACGAGCAGCGCGACGAGCAGCCGGGCAAGATTATCCACGAGCTGCGGGTCGGCGAGCTGGCGAACCTGGGTCAGATAGCGCATTCGCAGTATTACGGCACCGTTGACGCGACGCCGCTCTTCCTCATCCTCATGGGCATGCACGCCAGGTGGACCGGAAAGCTGGAAGTGTTCCGCGATCTGCGCGGCAACGTCGAGAAGGCGCTGGAGTGGATCGACCGCTTCGCCGACATCACCGGCGACGGTTTCACCCAGTACAAGTCCACGTCGGACGTCGGGCTCGCCAACCAGGGGTGGAAAGACTCCGGCGACGCCCTCGTCCGGGAAGACGGCGGGCTGGCGAAGCCGCCGATCGCGGTGGTCGAGGTGCAGGGGTACGTCTACGGCGCCAAGCGGTTGATGGCGGAAGTTTACCGCCGCGCCGGCGAGGCGGAGGTTGCGGAGCGGCTGGAACGCGAGGCGTCGGAGCTGCGGAATCGTTTCGAGGAGAGGTTCTGGCTGGAGGACAAGGGCATCTATGCCTTCGCCCTGGAGGACGGCCTGCGCCCAGTCGGGGTTGTCGCCTCGAACATGGGGCAGGCGCTGTGGATGGGCATAGTCGACCGGGAGAGGGCGAAAAAGGTCGCCGAGCGGCTCATGCTGCCCGACATGTACAGCGGCTGGGGAATCCGCACTCTGTCGGAGGAAGCGCGTCGCTACAATCCGGTCGGGTATCACGTGGGCACCGTCTGGCCGCATGACAACTCGATAATCGCCGCCGGCTTCCGTCGCTACGGGCTGGACGAGGCGGCGCGACGAGTGATGACGGGCATCTTCGAGGCGGCGACCTACTTCTCGCATTATCGCCTGCCGGAGTTGTTCTCGGGCTTCTCGCGCGAGGACTATGAAGTGCCCGTCGCCTACCCGGTCGCCTGCCACCCGCAGGCATGGGCGGCCGGGTCCATTCCTTATATGGTGGAGACTCTCCTCGGGCTCGTGCCCGATGCGTTCGACAGGCGTCTGCGCATTGTCCGGCCGACGCTTCCCGACTTCGTTCACGAGCTGGAGCTGCGCAACCTGCGGGTCGGCGAGGCGCGCGCCGACCTGCGTTTCGAGAGGACGGAGGACGCGCGGGTGGCCGTCGACGTGCTGAGCATCGAGGGAGACCTTGAGGTGCTGGTGCAGCCGGCGACGCCGGAAAAGTAGCGCTACGCGAACGACGCCACTCACGCGGCCGAGACTGGAAAGTCTCGGCTACGTGTATTGTTCAGCGGTTTAGGTGAGCGCGCTGGCAATGAGGCCGCCCAGGAGTATGCAGAGGACCGCCGCCGTTATCAGCACGAATACGCGGTCGCCTTCGCGCAGGAAGAGGAAGAGGCTCATCGCGACGCGGGCAATCGGCGTGAGGATGAGCGCCAGCAGCCCCAGGCGGATGAGCGATTTGCCGTCGGCGCGGGCGACGCCGTGCAGGATCGAGCCGAAGTTCGCCGCCATCTGCTGCTGGTCGACGAGGCCGCTCAACGATAGACCATTGGCACCGCCCTTCGCCAGGAAGAGCGCCAGCCCGGCCAGGGTTATCGCCGTCGACAGAAGGACGCCGAAGAGGAGGACGCGGCTTATCCAGAGCTCCATCGGCCGGCCGCCGTAGCGAATGGGAGTTGAAGACGTGTCTTTCATCTACGCTACCCCCAGGCCGCGCAGGAGCATCTCGACGCCGACGCCGACGAGCACGGGGATGAATATCAGGCGCACTGTAACGTTAGGAAAGCGCACCAGCAATTGCGCTCCGGCGGACGCCCCGATCAGGACGCCCAGCGCCACAGGCGCCGCCACGGCCGGCACGACGTCGCCGCGCCAGAAGTAGACGCCGGCGCTGGCTGCCGCGGTCACGCCGATCATGAAGTTGCTCGTCGCCGTCGAAACCTTCATTGGCAGGCGCATGAACGTGTCCATCGCAAGCACCTTCAGCGCGCCGGCACCGATGCCGAGCAGTCCGGAGAAGACGCCGGCGAAGTACATCATCGAGAAGCCCGCCGGCACGCCGCGCACCTGGTAGGCGACCTCTTCGCCGATGACGCGGTCGGGATAACTGCCGGCGAGTCGCAGGACGCCCGACCAGCGGTCGTTGACGATGCCATGCGGCAACTCTTCGCCCAGGCGACGGGCGGTCGGCACGGCCGAAACAAGCAGCACGACGCCGAACAGGACGAAGAGGGCCCCGCTGGGAAGGTACGTGGTCAGGTAGGCGCCGCTCAACCCGCCTGCCGTTGTCCCCAGCTCCAGCAGCATACCGATGCGAATGTTCGTCAGGTGGTCGCGGACGTAAGCGGCAGCGGCGCCGCTGGAGGTGGCGATTATCGATACAATGCTGGCGCCGACGGCGACGCGGATGTCCAGGCCGAAGCCGATCGTCAGGAGCGGCACGATGAGCGCGCCGCCGCCGAGGCCCGTCAGCGAGCCCATCAGCCCGGCCAGGATGCCGGCGCCGAAGATCACGGCGATCGATTGGTCAGCGGACATTTCGTCCTTCCGGCTGCCCCTGTCCCGACGCCGGCGAGGGCGCCAACTCCTGCGATGGCTTTGGCCCGCGCAACGCCGAGAAGACGATGCCGACGACCAGCACCGCGACCGCAGCATAGATCGCAGCGTGCAGGCCGTCGAGGAAGACGGGCGTCACTTTGCCGGTAAGAGTGGGGTTATTCGCGGCCGCCTCCAGGTTGCTGGTGAAACCGTGGCGCGTGAGCGCGGACGTCTCTATCGCCCCCCAGATCGCGACTCCAAAGGAACTGGCGGCGTTGCGGATCGTCGCGATGAAGCCGGAGGCGATGCCGTACTGGTGCCGCGGGACGGAGGCGAATATGAAATTGTTGTTCGGCGACTGGAAGAGGCCCAGGCCCAGACCGATCAGGATAAACGTTCCGATAAGCGGAAGGTCGTTGTGGCTGGTGGTCGTCGTGCGCGCGAGGAAGAGGAAGCCGGCGACTATGACCAGGAGGCCGGCGGTGGAAAGTCCCCGCGAGCCGTAACGGTCGGAGAGGCGGCCGCTGACGGGCGCCACCAGCGCCATCGCCAACGCCACGGTGGTGAGGAGCACGCCGGCGCCCTGGGGGCTCATGCCGCGAACGATCTGCAGGTAGAACGGCATCAGGAAGACCGGTACTTGCTGGCTCATGAAGCTGCAGAAAAGCGCGGTCGAGCCAGCGGAGAAGCCCCAGACGCGAAAGAGGCTTAACCGGATGGTCGGGAAGGCCGCGCGGAGCTCAGCGGCGACGAAGGCGACGACGAGGACGCCGCTGCCCACGAACATCCCAACGATAAACGGCGAGCCCCAGCCCATAGTCGAGCCCTGGTTGAGCGCGAAGAGCAGGGCGAAGAGGAAGGCGGCCCAGAGGATGGATCCCGGCCAGTCGAAGGGCTCGCGGGCACGGGTCGCGACGGCGATGTGGCGCTCCTGGAGCACCGCCAGCGCGAACGGGATAGCGAGCAGCCCAACCGGAATCGCAATGTAGAACACCCAGCGCCAGCCGAGCGCATCGGTGATCAGACCGCCAATCGTTGGGCCGGCGACGAGGCCGGCGGCGACGATGGTGCCGTTCAGCCCAAGCGCGGTGCCGCGCTCCTCCGGCGGAAAGACGGCGGCGGTGATGGCGACGCTGTTCGCCTGGATCATGGCGCCGCCGATGCCGGCGAAGGCGCGCGCGGCTGTGAGGTCGATGACGTTGCGGGAGAGGCCGGCGGCCAGGTTGCCGAGCAAGAAGACGGCGAACCCGGCTACGTAGATGGTCTTTCGGCTGGTCAGATCGGCCAGGCGACCGAAGGCCAGCAGCAGCGAGGTTATCGTGAGCAGGTACGCCAGAACGACCCACTGGATGGAGTCGAAGCTGGCGTTGAGGCCGGCCATGATACGCGGCAGCGAGATGTTGACGATGCTGACATCCAGCGTCGACATGAAGATACCGATGGAAACGGCGGTGAAGGCCCACCACTTGTAGTTGGGACCCTCGGCAGCCGCACCCAGCCGGTCCAGCCGCCGTTGGACGAAACGCAAAGCTGTCTCCCTGTTTCAGGCAGTTTCCCCAAGGGTAGCCGAGGCTGGAGTCACCATCAAGGAGGCAGGGGAAGTGCGTCAGACGGCCCGGCGCTGCCGTCTGCTATACTCACCACATGAGGCGGATGATTATCGTCCGTTACTGGGGAGAGACGGAGCCGCGCTGGGAGCGCCTGGACGTCCCCTGGATTGTCCGGCTGGCGGTGCGCTGGGGCATCACGCTGCTAGCGCTGCTGGCGGCGGCCGCCCTGGTCCGGGGCGTGGACATCGACGGCTGGGAGGCGCTGTTGCCCGCGGCGGCGATCTTCATGGTCGTGCGGGCCATCTTGCGGCCGCTGCTGATCCTTCTCACGTGCCCGCTTGAGATATTAACCCTGGGCCTGTTCACCATAGTGATCAACGCGTTGGTGTTCGCGTTCACGGCGTGGATCTCCGGAAAGCTGAGCATCGGCTTTCACGTCGATGGGTTCGTGGCGGCGCTTTTGGGGTCGCTGGTGGTCTCGGGCGTGTACTTTATCGCCGCCGTGGTCCTGCGCCGTCGATTGATGCGGGGTCGATTTCTGGCCGCGTGAGCCGCCGAGGGTAGCTTCGCCGCCGAGGCTGGAAAGCCTCGGCTACGGTTGGGATGGCTTCGGTACGGTTGGGAAGCTACGGTCGAAAGCCTCGGCTACGGTTGCTTTTGATGCGGCGCGTCTAGTGCGTGCGTCGCCAGGGCGCGCGGATGACGACGAGGCCTGCCGCCAGGACGAGCAGCGTCGATGGAATCGCGGCGTGAATGATCGCCAACCCCGCCAGGCCGATTAGACAGACCGTCAGCGCAGCAATCTCCGCGCCGCGTCCGGGCCAGCGAGCCGCAGTGCTCCGAATCAGCGCCCGCACCCACGAGACCAAAGCCTCCCAGCCGAGCGACCAGGCGTCGGGCTCCGGCTTCGATTCGACGATCTCCAGCGGGGCCAGGCGCTCGCGGCTCGTCAGCACCGAGTAGGCTTCGTTCAGCTCCAGCAGCCGCTCGCGGGCGTTTGGCGCTTGCCCGGAGCCTTCGCGGCACTCGTGTGCCTGCTGCCAATACGCCTGTTCTACCTGCCGCGGTCGGGCGGGCGGGGTGATATTGAGGACTTTGTAGGCTTCAGCTTTTTTCATGGGCCTCCACAGAATAATCGGCCAAACGGTCGATGTGTGCAGAGGCCAGCGAAGATTGGATTCTTGTCTAGCGGCCGCTACCGACGTGCAAGAGCCGGATGAAGTTGGTGTGGCCGGGCGGCCCCTGCGGCGCTGTGCCGACGACGACCGCGACGCCGCCGTCATCTACGACCTGCCGCTCGCCGAGCTCGCGGGCGATGCAGTTGAACATTTCTTCGCCTCGAATGCGCTGCTCGATGACCAGCGGCACGACGCCCCGCCAGAGCGCCAGCCGGCGCGCTATCGGCTCGCGTTCGGTGAGGGCGAAGATGGGCGACGGCGGGCGCAGCTTGGAGAGGATCTGCGCCGTCCGGCCGGAGCGCGTGTGCGCCGCCAGGGCGCTCGCTTCGATGTCACGGACGAGCGTGACGGCGGCGTCGCAGACGGCGTGGGCGTTCGTTCGGCGATACCTCACACCTGTGGACATGACGGGCATTGCCAGGGTTTCCGCCTCGCAAATGATGCGGTCCATCGCCTCGACCGACGCCACGGGATACTTGCCGACCGCCGTCTCGCCGCTGAGCATCACCGCGTCCGTGCCGTCGAGCACGGCGTTCGCGACGTCCGAGGCTTCAGCACGCGTGGGCGAAGGGTTGCGCGTCATGGAGTCGAGCATCTGCGTGGCGGTGATGACCGGCTTGCCGAAGTAGTTCGCCCGCGCGATGATCCGCTTCTGGGCGACCGGCACCACTTCCGCCGACACCTCGATCGCCAGGTCGCCGCGGGCAACCATGACGCCGTCGAAGGCGCGCAACACGGCATCGAGCCGCTCCAGCGCCTGCGGCCGCTCGATCTTCGCCAGCAGGGGAACCCTCTGACCGCTTTCGTCGATGATCCGGCGCGCTTCGCGGGCGTCCTCCGGTCCGGAGACGAAGCTGAGCGCGACCATGTCCACGCCATTCGACAGGCCGAAGCGGAGGTCATCGCGGTCCTTGTCCGTCAGCCCGGCGATGGCGATGCGGGCCTGGGGCAGGTTGATCCCCTTGTGCTCCGCCAGCCTGCCGCCGTGGACGACCGTGCAGTGGACGTCGTCGCCGGCCACGCGCTCGACGCGGAGCTCAAGGAGGCCGTCGTTGATGAGGACGCGGTCGCCGGCGGCCACCGCCCGCGGCAACTGCGCGAAGTTCGTCGAGACGCGCTCTGCCGTGCCCGCGACCGGCTGCGTGGTCAGGACGAGCGACGCGCCCTCATGCAGCATGACGGCGTGGCCATCGACGAGGGCGCCGGTCCGGATGCGCGGGCCCTGCAAGTCCTGCATGACGGCGACGACCCGCCCGGTCTCGTGGGCCAGTTGACGCACGCTCGCGATGCGGGCGGCATGGGAGTCGGTGGTATCGTGGGAGAAGTTGAGGCGGGCGACGTCGGCGCCGGCTTCGAGGAGGTGGCGGAGCGTTTCGCCGCGGTCTGTGGCCGGGCCCAGGGTGACGACGATCTTCGTCCTTCGGAATGCGGGCATCTTGCGCCTCCGCTCCGCATGATACTCCAACGGGCGGCGTTGTCCCATCGGCTGACGAAGCTTGACGGACGTGCTAGTATTAGGCCGTTCCTCAGTCATACGTCCGGATTTATCATAGCAGAGCGAAAGGGAGGTCGACGTGAAAGCGCTGTCGGGAAGGAAGACGGCGGGAGTAGCGTTTGCGCTGGCGATTGTCATCATCGTCGTGGCCGTTGTGGTGCCAAGCAGGCTCCTCGGCGCCCGGTCGGCGCCTTCTCCCAACCCCGAATCGTCGGCTACTCAGGACCAGGCGGACTACAACTATGCGCAGCGCGTCGACGCGTCCGCCAGCCACGACGGGATCGAGCTCCAGGTCACGGGCTTCGTCGCCGACGAGACGCAGACGGTTGTCTCCTATATCCTGACCGGTCGGGAAAACGAGGGGATCGCTGAGAGCGGCTCCGGCGTCTTCCTCTTCGACGCCGACGGCAAGAGCTATCGCTTCTCGAGCGGGTACGCGGATTCGAATGATCGACGGCGTGAGACAGCAGTGTTCCCGCCCATTCCGGCGAAGGCGGGAAAGCTTGCGCTCCAGGTGGAGGACCTTACGATCCTCCCCGTCGAGGTGGGACGGGAGATGACGCAGATGTCCGGAGTTTGGAGGGCGGAGTTCGATTGGGACGGCAAACCCGCGCAGGCGGGACCGCCGGTGGAGGTGAAGGCCACTCCGCAGCCGCTCGGGCCGGGCTCGATTACGCTGACGTCCATTCAGCAGGCGGCGACCGAAACGGTCATAAGCGGCGTGTTGGACGGCTTCACCGCAGACGCGATACAGGATATGAACTGCATGGCGCAACCGCTGGTGACGGCCGATGGCGCTTCAATTCCGTGGACGGGCTGTCGGGGAGGGTTCGGCGACGGTGATCGTTCGTTCGAGATCCGCTACCCGCCGACTTCCGGCAAAGTGACGTTGACGCTTGTCCTGAGCTTCCCCGAACTGCACAGCCCGCCTGAGCCCACGTTGTCGCCCGGGTTTGCGGAGGCCGCCGGTGCGACGGCCACGTTCCAGCTCGACCTTCCGGCCCGCCAGAACTAGCTGCGCTCGGGCTCGCAGGCGGATATAGCCTCAATCCTTGTCTCTCCTTATACTGTCGAAAAGCCACGGAGGAGCTCATGTCGCGCTATATCCTCTCGCTCGACCAGGGGACTTCCAGCTCCCGTGCCGTGCTCTTCGACGAGGCGGGAAAGCCGGTCGTCGAGGCCAGTGAGTCGTTCCGGCAGATCTACCCGCAGGCCGGCTGGGTGGAGCACGACCCGGAGGAGATCTGGTCGTCGCAGCTTGCCGCGGCACGCCAGGCGCTGCATAAGGCTGCTCAGGGCGGCATCGACGCCTCGGACGTCGCCGCGGTTGGGATAACGAACCAGCGGGAGACGACGATTGTCTGGGAGCGCGCCAGCGGCCGGCCCGTGTACAATGCCATCGTCTGGCAATGCCGGCGAACGGCTTCGATGTGCGACGAGATGCGCGCGCGGGGCCTGGAATCGTTCGTGCGCGAACGCACCGGCCTGGTCATCGACGCTTACTTCTCGGGGACGAAGCTGCGCTGGATCCTGGACAACGTCGAAGGCGCGCGCATGAAAGCTGAGCGCGGCGAGCTGGCTTTCGGCACGGTCGATAGCTGGCTCATCTACCGCCTGACGGGCGGCGAGGCCCACGTGACCGACGCGACGAACGCTTCCCGCACGATGCTCTACAACCTGCGCCAGGGCGCGTGGGACCCGGACCTGCTGCGCGAGCTGGACGTCCCGGAGAGCGTGCTGCCGGAGATCCGTCCATCCAGCGGCGTTGTCGGCACGACCGAGAAGTCGCTGCTGGGCATCGAGGCGCCGGTCGCGGGCATTGCCGGCGACCAGCAGGCGTCGCTGTTCGGGCAGGGCTGCTTCAACCCGGGGATGGCGAAGAACACTTACGGCACCGGCTCGTTCGTGCTGATGCACACCGGCGATCGCGTGGCACCGTCGCAGACGATGCTGGCGACCGTCGCGTCGCAGCTCGACGGCCGGCTGGGATACGCGCTGGAAGGGAGCATCTTCGTTACCGGGGCGGCCGTCGCGTGGCTGCGGGACGGGCTGGGCGTTGTCGGCCGGTCGAGCGAAGTCGAACCGCTTGCTGCCGGCGTCGAGTCCAGCGACGGCGTCTACCTGGTGCCGGCGTTCGTCGGCCTGGGAGCGCCCTACTGGGACCAGTACGCCCGCGGCGCAATTCTGGGCATGACGCGGGGCACGACGGCGGCGCACATCGCCCGCGCGACGCTGGAGGCAATCGCTTTCCAGTCGCGCGACGTGGTGGAGGCGATGGAGCGGGAGTCGGGCATCAGCATGCCGGAGCTGCGCGTCGACGGCGGCGCGGCCCGCAACAACCTGCTGATGCAGATACAGGCCGACATTCTGGGTCGTCGCGTCCTGCGTTCCAGCGTGCTCGAAACGACGGCTCTGGGTGCGGCGTTCCTTGCCGGTCTGGGGGTCGGCGTCTGGTCGAGCCGCGAGCAACTGGGCGAGCTCTGGAGCGCCGACCGCGTCTTCGAGCCGGCGATGGAAGCGTCGCGGCGCGAGGAGATGTACGCCGGCTGGAAGCGCGCCGTGGAACGCGCCAGGGACTGGGCGCGCTAGGAAAACCATCCCTAGACCCCTATGCTTCAGCGCCGCCGCGGACTATACTCTGCGTAGCATGGGGTGGCGACGACTCCTATTGGCGCTTCTTCTCTGCGGCGTGTTCTTCAACGCGCCGACTGCATCCGCGCGCATGAGCGCGCAGACCCCTCAGACCGGTGATGTCGTCGACAAGGTGCTGGCGGCGATGACGGCGCGGCAGAAAGTCGACCAGCTCTTCATCAGCGGCTTCCAGGGCGACCAGGTCACGCCTGACGTGCAGCAGTTCATTAACGCGAACCAGATCGGCGGCGTGTACCTCAGCCCCGAGACATGCAACATCTTCAACGGCTCAAGCCACGACCCGCTGGCCTGCGGCTTCCCGGCCGACCCCAACCCGGACACGCCGGCCCAGGTCGCCACGCTGACGAACGATCTGCAAAAGGCGGCCTGCTCCTCGGAGAGCGTCACCGTCGACGGCGTGTCGTATTGCCTGCCGCTGCTGGTGAGCATTGACCACGAGGGCGACGACTGGCCGACAACGCGCCTGCTCAACCGCTTCACGCCTATTCCGAGCAACATGACCATCGGCGCAACGTTCGACCCGAGCCAGGCGGAGAAGGTCGGCTGCATCGTTGGGCAGGAGCTGTCGGCGGTCGGCGTCAACATGCTCTTCGGCCCCGACCTGGACGTGCTCGATCTGCCGCGCTCCGGCGGCGCCGGCGACCAGGGGATCCGCGTCTTCGGCGGCGATCCACGCTGGGTTGGCGAGATGGGCGCGGCATATGTGAGCGGCATTCAGCAGTGCAGCGGCGGAAAGCTGGCGGCGGTTGCGAAGCACTTCCCGGGGCACGGCGAGAGCACGCGCTCCGTCGAGTCGGTCGACGTGCCGGTGGTGGTGGGCAAGACGCTGGACATGCTGGCTCAGGTCGACCTCCTTCCCTTCGCCGACGTGTCGCAGGGGAAGCCCGGCGACAAGGGGACTGCCGACGGCATCATGATCTCGCATCTCAGCTACTCGGAGGTCGCCGGCTGCGAGGCGGGGACGCCGGTCGGCTTCAGCCCGACCTGCATGCAGTCGTTCTTCGGGCTGCCGTACTTCGCGGCCTGGCGGCAGGCCGGCGGCGTGACGGTCGCGGACGATCTGGCGACCGGCGCCGTGCAGGCTTATGCGCAAGAGAAGTTCGGCACTTACCGGCAGGCGGACCTGGCGCTGGAGGCGTTGATGGGCGGAAACGATCTTCTGCCGCTGATCCGCCCCTGGCAGTGGGAGGAACTGGGGGCGACCGTCGACTATCTGGTCAGTCGCTACGACGCGGACCCGATAGTGAAGGCGCGCATCGACGACGCGGCCAAACGCGTTCTCACGCTGAAGTGGCGGCTGTACGGCGGCTTCGACGCGGCGACGATCACGAAGATGCCGGACTACCAGGGAAAGGTGGGCCAGCCCGATAGCCTCGCTACTGTGACGTCGATAGCTGAGGACGCGCTCACGCTCATCCGGCCGACGACGGTCGACGAGCTCGAGGGGCAGATGCCCATTCCGGGGGCATCCGACCACATTCTGTTCGTCGAGTGCTGGGACGACGCCGAGTGCGCGACGCCCGGCAGCGATACGAGCCATCCGCCGCTCTGGCCGCGCGGCAAGCTGGCAAGCCTGGTCGAGCAGATGTTCCCGGGCCGCGTGCCGGCGGCGAATTTGAACACGATCAGCTTCAGCCAGCTCGGCGCAGTGCTTTCTGGCAAGGGCGACGCGGCCGTGAAGAAGGCGGTGGAGGACGCCGGCTGGATCGTCTTCGCCTTCCTGGAGCCGGACCCCAACTATCCATCGTCCAGCGTCGTGAAGGACTTCCTGCGCAGCGGTCCCGCGATGTTCGACCTGCGGAACAAGAAAGTCGTCGTTTTCGCCTACAACTCGCCGTATCATCTCGACTCCGGCGAGCTGCGCAACGTCAACCTGTTCGTCGCCGCCTACAGCAAGATAGAGCCTTCGCTCGAGGCAACGCTGAAAGTGCTCTTCCAGGACCCGACGATCCTTCGCGACGGCGTCACCAGCGGCAAGCTACCCGTCGACTACATTTACGAGGGGTACGTCGTGAACGACCTCAGCGACAGCGTCACGGCCGATCCGTCGCAGACGCCGGCTCTTAGCGTCGACCCGCCGCAACTGCTGGCCGGCGAGCCGTTCAGCATAGCGCTGACCTCGCCGCTGGTGGCGAAGAACGGGCACCGCGTGCCGAACGGGACCAAAGTGGACTTCCTGCTCAGCCTTCCCGACGGCTCCGTTCAGGACCTTGCGAGCGAGACCGTCGATGGCGTTGCGAGCGCTCAAGGGACGATCGCCCAATCGGGCAGCGTTGGTTTGACGGTGAAGAGCGGCGACCTGGCGTGGTCGGCGGAGCCGCTGACGGCACAGAGCCTTTCGGCGGGCGGATCGGGCGGCAGGAACCTGCTCCTGCCGCTCATCCTATCGACTTCGCTGGCGGCCGCGGCGGCGCTGGGCGTCGGCGGCGTCGTGCTGGTGCGCCGGCGTCGTCGGATCGCGGTGGCGGCGCCGTCGGAGGCCGTCCTGGCGACCACGGCTGCCGGCTCGCTTCCCGTGCTCGTTGCGGAGCCGATGGAAGAGCGGGAGCTGTTCGTCAACACGAAAACGCAGCAGGTCCTGGTCAGAGGGAAGGAGATCATGCCGCCTCTCTCGCGGGAGCAGTACTCGCTGCTGGCGTTTCTATTCGAAAACGCCGGCAAGCTCTGCCTGCGCGACGACATCATTAGCCGCGCCTGGCCGGAAGCGCTGGGCGGCGTCTCGGATGAGGCGGTTGACGCGCTGGTGCACCGCGTCCGCGACCGGCTGCGGGCGGCGGGCGCTTCCAAGCTCTACATTGTGACGGTAAGAGGCCGGGGATTTCGTCTCGACCTGTGAACGAGCGACGGCCCGCTCAGGCGTCGCCCGCTTAGACCGCCCCACCTGTCTCCTCGAAACCCCCGGCCACGAATCGCCGTTGCTACCGTCATCCTAGTCATTGCCGCGGCAGCGAAGCTTGACGCCTGGCCAGCGCCTTTCCTGCGCTTTCCCTACGCTGTCGTTCTCTGGAAGCTACGCGAGCTCTGGAGGGTGCCCAAATAGAGTCGTGACGGGCGGTTGGACTCACGCCACCCCAGGCTAAAGCCTGGGGCATGTTGAGGATCTGGGATTGAGCAGCACCCTGCTACAATGAGGCCGAGGATCGAAAGGAACGGCATGCCGGAGCCAACTATGTTCGACGATTCGACTCGCAGCTACTGCTTTCTCTCGCGGGTGGCGCGCTTCCGGCGCCTGCCCGGTGGCGCGCGCTTCGCGGTGCTGACCAACGACGGCGAGGCGACGACGCTAGACATCCGCTTCGTCGCGGCGGAGGCCGTCCGCGTCCGCTGCCGGCGGGTCGCTGATGGCCCGCTCGGCGTAGGCGCGTCGGAGCCGGTGGCGGAAGTGAGCGTCGAGGCGCGCGAGGGGCGAATCGTTGTGCGTAGCCGCGCGCTGGAGCTGCGGGTGGTGCGACGTCCGTTCCACTACGGCGTCTTCGACTTCGACGGGAGCAAGCTGCTGGTCGAGCAGATCGGCGACGTTACGCCGACGCGGCTCGTGTCGCTGCCGCTCGGCTATTCGCGCGACGCAAGCGGCCGCATCGCATTCCACGAGAGCTTCGAGCTGGAGGCCGGGGAGCGCCTTGAGTATCCGGAACCGGCTGGCGTCGCGAATCTCTGCTACGTCAGCAGCCGCGGTTACGGGGTCTTCCTCAACCACGCTCGGGCCGACTTCGAGCTCGGCTCTGCTTCGCCGATAACCGTTTCCTTCCGGGTCGACGATCCGTACCTCGACTACATCGTTGTGTTCGGCAAGGACGCTGGGGAGATGGTGGCCCGTTACGCTGAGATCGGCGATCGGCGTTAGAGACGGATGGCGGGAGGGCCGCTCGGCAACCCGAGCGGCCCCAGATGGCGTCAGAACCGTAGCGGACCGCAATGGTCAGGCTTCGTCGCCGGCGTATCTTCCAAGCTGCGTCACAATTGCCGCTCCTCTGCCCATCAGGTAA
>JBEKXP010000018.1:0-23126 GCA_049511815.1 Dehalococcoidia bacterium | reverse complement strand
CAAAGTCCTTGTTGCGTCAACGGATTGGCGGAAGTAGGGATTTCTGATGGCAGATGCGACAACTAGGTCCACCGGTCGCCCGAACAACGCCTCCAGCGACTCCTGCAAGCCGAAATAGCGGTCGGCATAGCCGGGCCCGTTTGGCGGCTGGAACTCGACGAGGAAGTCAATATCGCTCGTCTCGGACTGGAAGCGACCGGTGACCGCCGAACCGAAGGCTTCGAGTCGGCTTACGCGGAAGCGCTTGCACAGCTTCTCCAGCTCACTGCGGTTCCGCTCAATGTCGCGGATCATGTCCGTTTGTCAACCTCGGCACATCTTATGAACAACAAGAGCCCCGTCGTTGCCCGCAGTTTATGGTATTCCTTGCTGCTCGTCCAGAGCGCTTCGAAGGTACGCGAAGGCATGCCGTTCGGCCGGAGCGTCTCTTCACAGGCCGCAGTTGCAGCGGCCGAGGTTCTCCATCAATCCTGTGCTCTCCCACAGCGCCCGCTCTTCGAGGCAGAGGGCGATTTCGAGGTCGGGACGAAGACGGCGCGCCGCCTCGATGATCGTGGAGTAGAACTCATGGCGAAGCGCGCGCGGAAAGCGGACTCTGCCATCACCGGCCACTGACATGCCATCGAGTCGATCAGATATGGCGTTCCTTCTGCCAAGCTTCCTCTCCATCAAGCCGCGAGCACCCCTGTAGATGCAGATGCTGCCAAGAGTGAGGCGCTGGATAGGCACCGTTTCAAAAAGCCTGCGGGTGAAGGCGAGGTAGAGCTCTTCCCAAGCGTCCACAGGAATGATCGGCATCATGATGGCGCGGACGGGATAGCCGGCGGCAGCGGCCCGGCACATCGAATCCAAACGCTCATCGATGGTCGGCACATTCTCTTCGAACGCAGCCGATACCTCGGGCGGGTTGACGCTCCAGGAGAGAATGGAATGCCCGGAATGATCGAGACCAAGAAGACGGTAGACCTCGGCGCTCTTCGTCAACAGCGTCAGGCGCGCGGACGGATGCGCCGCAAAGAACGGCACAAGCACGGTCGAATAGGCGGTCAGCGGGTCCAGGGCAAGAGAGTCCTGGAGCTTCCCGAGATAGAACGCTGTCGGCGTCTGCATCTTCATGGCGATGCGGTCGATTTCTCCCAGCATCTCTGGCAGGTTGACGTATATCTTGACTGACGGGGAGAACTTGACGCCGGGAGTGCCAGCGAGATAGCAGTACTTGCAGCCGAACGGGCAGAACCCGTAGGGCGAGAAGTGCCAGTAGTTCGGGCAGGCGTTACCCGCTTCCTGGGCGAATCGGACGGCCGAGCCAAGCTCACCGAAGACTAAGGTCCGCTTGCCGGCTTGATGCAGTCGCAGAGGCTCCTCGATGCCGAGGTTGAGCTGGTTGTGCGCCGTGCCGAGCCGTTCCTCGACGGGCGCTTCAGGGTACAGCGCGCAAATGCCTTCGACGAAGCGGCGTCGGTCAGATGTGGCTAGGCTGCCTTTCGCGAGAACAATGCGGTTTACATCGAAGTGAGGGGGCCGAATCGGCTGGTAGTCCCGCGGCAGCGAGATGATCTGACCTCCGTGGGGAAGCATGCTTCTCTGCTCGACGTCCAGCATCGCCTGCTCGCGTGCCCCCTTTCTTGCAGAACAAACGGTCTAGCCTAGTCTATGCTCTGGTCCCGGAGAATGCAAGGAATTGCCGCCCGAACAAGCAGAGTGACACCAAGTCCTTGTCTTGCTGGCGGAAATCGATAGGATTATCCGTGACCTTCGCTACCGCCGCCTTTCCAGGCGAGTGAACAACGTGTGATGGACTTATGAATCTGACAGTCCGCGGATCGTGGGGCTAAAGCAAGAGAAAGGTTGAAGGAAGAAATGCGCGTCCTTCGCGAACCAAACGATTATGAATGGCAACGGCTTCACCAGCGACTTGATACCGCAATCGCTGATTCCGCGCGAATCTACCTCCAGAGGCTTGCCGTCCGTCATGTTCACATCTCGGCTCGCAAGCTGAGCGACGAATTGCAGGAGTTGAGACTCGGCAGGGAACCGGATTACAAGCTGCCTGGTCTTCCGCTCATCTACGCCCTCAAGTACATGCCGAGGCGAGTCATATCCGTGTATGGTTCGCTGCTCTCTTTGGTTGGCGATTGGTACCCGCGGTCTGTCTTAGACATCGGAAGCGGAACGGGAGCGACCGCGCTAGCTCTGGACCTGCTGAATCTCCCGCGTCACACGCATCTCCTGGGGATCGAGCCGAGTCAGGAGATGATCGAGTTCGCGGAATCGTCCCCCTATCGGTACCGCGTTTCATCGCGCTACGTTCAAGGATCGATGGCCGATCTGGCGGAAGGAGTTCTCAGCCTCGACCGATTTGATCTGATCGTCTTTTCCACGTGCTTGCCTTACCACTTCGATGATTGGGATCCCCTGATGACAACGATCGGCAAGTACCAAGGGCAAGAGACTAAGAGAATACTGGTCATTGAACCGGATGCGAAAGAGGATCTCCTGACCTCGTTTCGGCTTAGGCTCATGGCGAGAGGCTGGCCGACCGCCGTGCTCTGTTGTCACGACCTTCCAGAGGTGATCAAGCAAGACGGCCTTACTCTCCCTGAAATGACCGATGTCTGGCAACGCCTAGGCCTGGAGGGTGCACCGAGCACATGGTGGAACCCGCCTGACGACAAGTTCCTGATCGCCAATCCTGAACCAGCTGTCCTTTCGGGATCCACGGATGTCGACCTAGCTCAGATGAGAGCCGCAATCATCGCCTAATTGCTGCGCTCACCCGAAGGCCTTCCCCATGACCTGGCCGACCTGGGCGCTTATTTCCTTGATGCCCAGCGTTGACGGTTGATGAGCCCTCTGTCTCCATAGCAGATGTCCTGCAATCCGTATCTGGATCGCGGGCGAACAGCCTCAGCGGAAGCTCACGGGGCCCTCTGCTTTCGACGAAGAAGAGGTTGGGAATGAGTGATTGAGGGGGAGATCTGAATCTGGAGCGGGAAACGGGACTCGAACCCGCGACCCTCTGCTTGGGAAGCAGATGCTCTACCAACTGAGCTATTCCCGCTCGCGCACCCAATTCTATTAGTGCCCCCCGACGCCTGTCAACGCATCGATCCCTCTCGCCATTGCCGACGACGTGGTCTTTGGTCAGCTTTAGGGTTGGGCGGCGGGCGGCGGAACGAAGATGCGCTGCGCCAGTTCACGGTCCAGCAGCAGCAGACCGGCGCCGTCGCTGCCGATTAGCTTCAGGTTGCGCAGGATCCGGTTCGCCGACTCTTCTTCCTCCACCTGCTCGTTGACGAACCATTGCAGGAAGGCGCTCGTCGCGTGGTCAGACTCGGCGGCGGCGGCGCTGGCGAGGGCGTTGATGAGTCCGGTCACCTTCTGCTCGTGGGCGTAGACGTCGGCAAAAGCGTGCTCCGGCGAGTCCCAGTCCTTGGGCGGGCCGTCGATCGACGCAAGGACGACGCGGCGGCCGCGGCTGTTGACGAAGTCGAAGAACTTGAAGGCGTGCATCTGCTCCTCCTGGAACTGCACGCGCATCCAGTTGGCGAAGCCGTCAAGGTCCAGCGATTTGAAGTAGGTCTCCATTGAGAGGTACAAGTAGGCCGAGTAGAGCTCGGCGTTGAGCTGGGCATTCAGCCTCTGAAGCATGTCATCACTGAGCATGGGTCCCTCCTTGCTAAGCGATTCGATCTACCCGCGACTCACGCGCCTCGCTGGCGAGGGGCAGCGCATCGTTGTCGGTCTCGCCGCTGCGAGCGCGGCTGACGAGAAAGAGGAGCGGATAGGTCGCGCGCTCCAAGAGTATCTGCACGACGCGGGCCCGCCCGGGCGAGAGGCGTCCCTTCCAGGAGGCGATGAGCAGGTCGCAGTCCGAGTCGGCGGCGTAGCGGACGATCTCTTCGCCCGGGTCGCCGACGCGCAGGGCGACGACCATGTTGGCGTTTCGCGGAATGCCGGCGACGGCGAAGCTGCTGCGCAGGAACTCGTCCTGCCACGCTTCGAGTTCGTGGCGCGGGTCGTCGAGGAAGACCGGCGAGGCGGGGGCGCGCTCGGTGTCCGGACTGGTGTCGACAACGTGCAGCATGAGCAGCCGCGCATTGGAGCGTGACGCCAGCATGCAGGCCTCTTCGACCGACAGCGTCGATTCGAAGGTGCCGTCGAGCGGGACGAGGATGCGGCGGAGGTGTTGCAGGCGGTGTACCTGGGTGCCGGCGTCGAGGGCGGAGCGCAGGACGAAGACCGGGCAGGGCGGGTTCTGGAGGACGTGGAGAGTGACGTGGCCGGCGGGCTCGTCCAAGTTGCCGCCTTCGCCGTGGCTGGACATCAGTATGGCGCCGGCGTGGATTTCCCAGGCGATGCGACGGATCGTCTCCGCCGGGTCGCCTGTGGCGTTGATAAGCGTGATCTGCGTCCGCCACTCGTCGCCGAGGTTCAGACGGTCCGCCGTCTCCTCCGCGGTGAGCGGGCGCGACGACACGTAGAGCACCTGTATATCGTTCTCCTGTAACTCCGCTATCGCCTCCGCCACCCGCAGGGCTTTCTCTGCCGGCATGGACCCATCCAGCGGGACCAGGAGCGGCGCAGTCTCAAGTAACATCGGAGTCTCCCTTTCTGCCGATGGCCGACCAGAAGGTGACGGCGGGGTCGTAGGCGAAAGACTGCCAGTTGCCGGGTTCAACCAGGCGCTCCTCCATATTCACGCGCACACGCGCCGGCGCGCCCTCGATTCTTACCTTCATCACTGAGTTGGCGCCGATTCGAACGTCGACGCGGCGCTTTTGCCAGAGGAACGAGTATTCGAGATTGTCAGTGCCGCTGGGCAGGAAGGGATCGAAGCCGATGCGTTCGGCATCGAACTTCAGGCCGACCAAGCCGAACGCTATCGCCTGGCGGAGCGCGCCCAGCGAGCCGATTCGCACGCCGCCGGCGGCTCCCCGATAGGGCGGTACCATGTCGATGCCGATCGACTGGTTGAGGTATTTGCGGCAGAGGGCGTCGTCGCGGACCCAGGCGGCGATGAGGGCGTGGATCGGCGGGCTGAGCGAGCTCGTGTGGGCGGTGATCGGCTCGTAGTAGGCGACGTTCTTGCGCGCAGCAGCCTCCGTCCAAAGCTCGGGCAGCAGGCGTATCGCCATCAAAACGTCGGCCTGCTTGACGGCGCGCATTCGTTGCACGGCGTCGTGGCCGACGGCGATGTCGAGCGGCACGCCCGCCCTCAGGTACGAGGCAACGTCTACCGGCTGCAGGCTGAAGAAGCCGTCGAACTGCTCGACTAGCTCGTCCTTGAGGAAGGTGCTGCGCTTTATACGCTCGGCGACGCGTCGCCATTCCTGCGGATCGTTGGGCCTGATGCGAAGCCGCCGCTCCAGCGCCGCCGCCGACTCGGGGTCCGACTGCCGGAGCTTGGTCGCGTACGATTCCGCTTCCAGGAGGGTCCAGCGGGCCATCGCGTTCGTGTAGGCGTTGTTGTCGACGCCCTCGTGATACTCGTCGGGGCCGATGACGCGTCGAATCGAGTACAGGTGGTCGGCGGGCGAGACACGGCTGTGCCAGAAGCGGGCGCATTCGAAGAGGATCTCGCCGCCGAAGTCGCGCATGAACTCGTCGTCGCCGGTCGCGCGCCAGTACTCAACGATGGCGTAGGCGACGGCGGAGGTTACGTGGTTCTCCTGCTCGCCGTTGAGCACGCGAACCGCGGAGCCGTCGGGAAGGGCGACGAAGTCAGGCGTGCGGTCCTCGCCGGTGTCCGTCGATTCCCAGGCGTACATGGCGCCGCGGTAGCCGTACGATTTCGCCCGGCGACGGGCCGCATCAAGCGTGCGGTAGCGATAGAGAAGGCAGGAGCGCGCGGCTTCCGGCCAAAGGAGGGTGAGGAAGGGCAGGATGAAGAGCTCCGTGTCCCAAAAGACGTGCCCATGATAGGCGATACCCGACAGGTCGCGCGGTCCGATGGAGCTGAGGCCGTCGTTCACGGTCGCGGAGGACATTATGTGATAGCTGGCGAAGCGGAGCGACTGCTGCAACATATCGTCGCCCTTGATCTTCGTGTTTGCCAGCGACCAGCGGTCTTCCCATATGTGGTTGTGGTCGTCGACCAGCTTCTGCCAGGAAAGGCCGTTTCGCTCGTCGGGGCTGCGGTCTCGCGGGACGATCTCGCTCACTAGATCGAGAACCAGCGGTTGATCGGCCTTCACCTCCGCCGCTATCGACGAGTTAGTCAGCGGCGCCGGCTTTCCGTCCACGAACAGCCATGTCTTCGCCCAGGTCGCCGGCTCCTGGGCCAGCGGCATCGCTTCCTGGCCGGGCCACCGCATCGGTGATTTCTCCGTTACGTTCGGCAGGGCGACGACGATCCTCTGTGGCCCATCGCCCTTCTCCAGCGATAGGACGAGCCGGTAAAGATAAAGCTCGGGCTGCGCGGCGCTGGCCAACCGTTGCGAGCGCCACAGCCAGGAGCGGCCGTGGCGGTCGGTGAAGGACCAGCAGCGGTGCAGCGTGGCCTCACGCATATCTAGGGTTCGAGAGTGCGAGTTCGTTCGGACGCTGGACATGCTGAAGTTGATCATCTCGGCGCTGACGAACAACGTCGAAGGGTCGGGGAGCGTCAGCAGCGTCTGGCCTGCCGGGCCGGAGGTTGGCACGAAGATGCCCGCGACGATGATCATCGGGTTGGACGCCGGGTTGCCCTCTTCCAAGGCGGCGCGAACGCCGAAGTGGCCGTTGGCGATGGCGAAGACTGCCTCGGCGCCGCGCTCGTTGAGCGGGTCGAAGCCTTCCGAGACGAGCGCCCAGGTCTCCTCTTCGCCCGCCATTAGTTCGCTGGTAGTGTCGACTGCCACTGGAGTATCTCCGCGAACGTTCTTGGGCCGCCGGCGATCTTGATGACCGGCTCCGGCACGCCCGCCGGCTCCGGCCCGACGGAGATGAAGACGGCGTTCCGGGCCTCGGTGATGAGCATGCGCGCGTCGCTCCCCGAAAAGCCGCCGACGTCTCCGAACTCGTCGCCGCCGATCAGCACGTCTTCGTTTTCGATGCCGTTCGCCCGCGCGATATGCTCGAACAGCCAGGCAACGGAATCGCCCTTGTCCGTCAAGCCTACCTCCACGTATTTGCCGTCGCTGGTTATGCGCGGTTGCGCCAGGCCTGCGCCCCGGGCAAGCTCGGCGGCAAGCTCTATCACGTCGCCGATCTCGTTGAAGCCGGCGGCGCGGACCCGGTCCCTGGTCGCCGCGATGAGGTCGCCGATCTTCGCTTTCGGCGGGTCGGCCCACTCAGGAAGCGGGATCAGGTCGACCTTGCGGCGATTCAGGCGCTGGTAGATGATCTCCGTCTCCAGCCCTCGCCCGCGCAACTCTCGCTGCAGCTCTTCGGCGGCGGCGGTCAGTTGCTGCTCCTCGAGGGCGCTGGCAACGCGGCCATAGACTTGACGACGGACACCCGCCGCGTCGTAGGACCAGACCTCGGAGCCGCGATTGGTGCAGACGACGAGGTTCTTGGCCCGCGCTTCCGGCGAGAGCAGCAGGAGGGACTGGTTCTCCAGGTTCTCGACCTTGGTGCCGGTAACGGGCGCGATCCAGACGTCGCGAAGGAGCAACGCCTCAAGCGCGCGGTTCAGATCGGGCACGGGCGTGCGGCGATCGGGCACCGCCGTGCCATCCCAGTCGAATATGATGAGCGTGAAGCGATGGTGCAGGGCTTGTGGCAGACGCTCCAGTCTGCTTGGGCTGGTCATGGCCTCTCCTAAGGGCCTTCCGGGCGGGCGTACCGCCCTCGAGACGGACATGGCCTTTCGTTTCGTGGGTATGATACCACGAAGGCGAACGAAAGCGCTTCGTTTGATCTCAGAGCAGCGGTCGGCTAGGCTGGATGGTGGCTATGAACACGATGGGAGCGGCGACGACGCCACGCCGGCCCGGCAACAGGCCGGCGTTTTGCTGGCGCCGGGGACGCCGCTCGGAAGGTGAGCGGCTGAGAGGTGGAGGATGGTAGAGGCAACGATGGAACGCAGCGAAGTCCGTTCGAAGCGCCCCAGGTACTCCTTTCCCAAGCGCCCGCTCCTGCCTCTTGCCTTCGATCTGCTCCTGGGGCGCCATCGCTCCTTCGCGCACGACTCCGCGCTCGTGATGGCCAACAGCCCTTACCCGCGCCGCTTCGAGGGGTTCGAGCGGCTGCCGGAGGACTCGTCGTTTGTCCTGGTTGTGAACCACTTCAATCGTTCCGGCCTCAACACTTATCATGCCGCCATGGCCGTGAGCGTGGCCGTCGCGGAACGGCGCGCCGGACGCAAAGAGCTGAGCTGGCTGCTCACCAGCGAGTGGTACGGGCGGCGCATTGGGCCAATCAACATTCCTGTCGCCGTCACTCGCTGGATGTTTACCCGCGTCGGCCTCATCTACGACCTCGTCGTCCTGCCGCGGCGCCCGGAGCTCGTGATGGCGCGAGCGTCATCGCTGCGACGCGTCCTGGCGGCGCTAAGAGGCGGGCCGGTCGGCATCACGCCTGAAGCGGCGGGCTCCGGCGTTCTCATCGAGCCACCGCTGGGCAACGGACTCTTCTTGGCGACGCTCTCGCGTCACGGCTACCCGCTCTACCCGCTGGCTGTGTTCGAGGAGGGGTCGACGCTGGTGCTCCGCGTCGGCCAGCCGTTCAGGCTTCAGCTCGACCACGGGATGTCGCGCGAGGAAGCGGACCGCAAGGCGCGCGAGGAGTCGATGACGGCGGTAGGGCGGCTGCTCCCGCGCGACTACTGGGGCATCTACGCCGACGCCGTCGAGCGTTCGCTCGCCTGACCCGCTACTCGCCCGCGTAGGCGCTCAGACGCGGCTTCTCCTTCGGCAGCAGGGGAAGGCTGAGGACGAGCAGGGCGGACGCCACCAGAATCAACGCCCGGTAGCCGGCGATGTACTTCCAGCCGTTCAGCAGGTCGATCATGACGCCGAAGATACCGGCCCCGAGCGCGCCCGCGCCTGCCGTGGCGTAGTTGGCGATGCCGTAGAAGCGGGCGCTTTCGCCTTGCGGCATCTCGTCCGCCAGGAACGCCCACGTCGACGCGGCGTAGGCTCCGCCCGCCAGCCCCAGGATGGCGCCCAGCGCCAGCATCAGCCACAGGCTCGGGAAGATGCCGATCGGCACGAGGTAGACGGCGGCAACCAGCGCCGCGAACAGCGCCACCTTCCGCCGTCCCAGCCGGTCGACGGCGCTTCCCGCCAGCAACGCGCCGACGATGCCCACGACCGTCGCCAGCACGAGGATGCCTGCCGCCCAGGCGCCCGGGCTCGACAGGTGGAAGACGTCGGAGAGGAAGTTACGCAGGAAGCGCTGGATCGACACGAATCCGAGGAAGAAGAGGAAGCGCGCCGCCAGCAGTCGCGTGAAGCCGGGGTTGGCGCGAGCGTCGTAGAAGAAGGCGCGATAGTTTGCGTTGCGAATGCCCTGCCAGATCGGTCGCCCGACGCTCGCGGGCTCCGGCAGGCGGCGGAACACCGTGGCGGCGCCTGCCAGCAGCAAGAGGATAAGCACGGCGTAGGCGCCCCAGGGAGCGTTGATGCTGGTGAAGAGGCCGGCCACCGCCAGGCCGACGACCGTCCCGCCGACTTCGACTGCCTGCTTCGCGCCGGAGGCGACGCCCCTTTCCGACGGCGGCGCGAAGTCGGGCACGAGCGCCTGGTAGGCGGCCTGACCGAAGTTCGAGGTGACCTGCAACAGAGCGTAGGCGACGAACGCAAACCAGAAGTTGAAGGCCAACCCGAAGAGGATGATGCACACGCCGTCGAGAGCGGCCGAGCCGAGGATGAAGGGCCGCCGCCGCCCGAAGCGCGAACCATAGCCGTCGCTAAGCGAGCCGGCGAACGGCTGCGTCACGACGGCAACGCCCAGCCCGCCGAAAAGGAGCAGGCCGAGGTATATGTTCTTCTCGCCGGCGGGCACAAGCCTTTCGATGGCGTAGGGGGCGATCAGCGTGTTCAGGCCGGCCCATAGCGCGGAGAGTGGCAGTCCGTAGACGTTCAACATGACGTAGCGCTGGAGCTGGTCGCGCGGCGGAAAGCGGATGTCGGACCAGAACCGCCTGTCGCCCGTCTGCGTCGCCATGACGCGATTCTACAGCATCGTCCGCAGCCGCGCCCGCTTGAGACGCGGCTGGACGGCGTCGTACACTAGTCAGGAAGGAGTCACACGATGGACCAACCGCTGAAAGTCTACGGCGCGCTCTGGTGCCCCGATTGTCGCCGGACGCTTCGCTTCCTGAAGGAGCGCCAGATTCAGTTCGACTTTGTCGACCTCGAGGAGCACCCGGAGGAGAAGGCCGTCGTGCGCCGACGCAACGCGGGCATGGAGGTCATTCCGACGCTTATCTTTGGCGACGGCACCTTCCTCGCTGAGCCGTCGAACGAGGCGCTCGCCCGCAAGCTGGGCGTCGAATAGGCAGCCGAGCTACTTCAGGCTGAACGGCGGGTACTCGTCGTGCAGCAGCAGCATGTACGTCTCGACGCGCAGCTCCCAACGAAGCACGCCCTCGCCGAACTCCCAGAGGCCGTCCGGGTAGTGGCCGGTAAACAGCGTCGCGAACCAGCCGATGACCGCCGTCACGAGCCAGGCGATTTCGACAACGGCCAGTACGATGATCTGCGGGATGATGAGGATGAGCCGGAAGCCGACCGTCAAGCGATTCCTGTCCTCCAGCACCATGGGGAAAGCCGCCTCCACCGGATACTCGCCGTCGCCGAACGGTGGGTATTCATCGCGCAGCAACGCCCAGTAGGCCAGGGCGCGGGCCCGCCAGCGCAGGAAGAACTGCTGAAGCTCTAGGAGATCTTCGTTGGCCTTGCCGGTGAAAACGATGATGAACCAGTCGATTACCGCGGAGATGGACGCGACCGCTCCGAGGACACCCGTCCGGCCGACGTCACCGACGAGCAGGATGTGCGGTATCGCCAGGATGAAGCGGAAACCGACTGTGAGGCGATTTCGCGTTGGAGCTTGCGGCGCTACCGAGAAGGTGGCTTGATGACCGTCCATCTCACTCCTCCTTGAGTCGAGTCCGGCCGACAGGCCCATCTTGCGGCGCAGTCACGCGAATTACAACGTCGACTGCCGCCGTCAGTCCGGCGCCGCTTGCCTTTCGCTTCTGCCGAGAGCCCGCAGCGCGACCTGAAGCCGGCCGCTGAGCACCGCCACGCCGAGGATGATCAGCGCCGCGCCGGCAAGGACGTTCACGCCCAGCGATTCGCCGAGGACCAGCCATCCCAGCAGGAGCCCGATGACCGGCGGGAAGTAGGTGACGGCGGAGACCAGCACGCCGATGTTCACCATCAGCCAGTAGTAGGCGATGTAGGCGATGCCGGTGCCCAGCATGCCCAACGTCAGCCAGGCCAGCCACGCCTTGAGGCCGACGTCGAGGTTCGGGTGGCCGCCGGCGACGGCGAAGGCCAGCGGCCAGACGATTAGGGCGCCGAGCGCAACCTGCAGCGTCGCGACCAACACCGGGTCCTCGCGCGACAGCGTCCCGCGGGCGAAGACCAGCGCCGAGCCGTAGGAGAGCGCCGCCGCCAGAACCGCCAACTGGCCGAGGAAGCTGCTGTCGGTCAGGTGGCGGAGGTCGGGGCTGCTGAGGACGAGCACGCCGCCGAAGCCGAGCGCCAGCCCCCACATCGCGCTCCGTCCGAGGCGCTCGTGAGGAAGGAAGAGCGCGGTGAAGACGGCCGTCCAGAGCGGCATCGTCGAGTTCAGAACGGCAGCGACGCCGCTGGCGATGTGCTGCTCCCCGCTGGCGATGAGGAAGAAGGGCAGTGCGGTCGCGAAGACGGCGGTCGCCAGCGCCTTCGGCAGGATCGTCCGCGGCTCGACGATCGATGGGCGCCGTATCGCGATAACCACCAGCAGAGGGATCGCGCCCAGCGTTAGCCGGCCGGCGACCAGCGTAAGCGGCGCCGTCTCTTCCACAATCACCTTGATGAAGAGGAAAGAGGCGCCCCAGACGACGCCGAGCGCGACTAATATGGCGAGTGTTTTTGTGTTCAAGGGAGTGCCCTCAGTATAGCACTGCCTCCGTTTGCGGGCCGCCGCCGTCTCTTGACCCTCTCAAAGGGCCCGATGCACTATGAAAGGGCATCCCAATGCAGAAAGGCCGTGAAATGCTCTCACTCTTCGACCCATGCGTTATCGGCGGCATCGAGCTCCGCAACCGGTTCATGCGCTCCGCGACCTGGGACGCCAGCGCCACCGACGACGGTGAGGTGACAGACGCCTCCGTTCGAATCTTCGAGGACCTGGCGCGCGGCGGCGTCGGACTCATCATGACCGGCTATGCCTACGTCTCCGAGCAGGGGCGAGCCGCCAACGGTCAGTACGGCATGGCCGAGGACCGGCATATCGACGGGTTGCGACGACTGGTGAAGGTCGCGCACGACGGCGGCGCCCGGATCGGCGCTCAGATCGCTCATACGGGCGGAAACGTGCTGCTCTCGAAAGACCGGGAACGCGTTGCGCTCGCGCCGTCGGAGCTCGAAAGCCTTCCGACGCCGCACCGCGCCTTCACGAACGCCGAAATCAGGGCGACGATCGACGACTTCGCTGCCGCGGCGCGGCGGGCGCAAGCGGCCGGGTTCGACGCCGTGCAGCTTCACTTCGCTCACGGCTACCTGGGCAGCCAGTTCCTGTCGCCGCTGACGAACCATCGCACCGACGACTGGGGCGGCTCGCCGGAGAACCGGCGCCGCTTCCACATCGAGGTGCTGCGGGCGGTCCGCAAGGCGGTCGGCGACGGGTTCCCCGTCTGGGCGAAGCTGGGGCTGCAGGACGGCGAAGGTGGGCTCTCGCTCGCCGAGGCGCTCGACGCCCTGAAGGCGATGGCTGCGGAAGGGCTTTCGGCGGTGGAGGTGAGCGCCGGCCAGGGAACGACGGGCGTGCGCACGGAGCGGCCCGAGGACGACGAAAGCCCCTTCTTCCGTGTCGAGAGCGCGGCGGCGAAGCGGGCGGTGGATATCCCCGTTGCGATGGTCGGCGGTATTCGCGAGCTCGCGACGGCGGAAGACATCGTCGGCAGCGGCGACGCTGACATGATATCGCTGGCGCGGCCGCTCATCCGCGAGCCCGACCTTATCGCCCGCTGGCAGCGCGGCGACAGGGCGCGGGCGAAGTGCATCCGCGACAACAAGTGTCTGGCGGCGGTCTACGCTACGGGCGTCTTCGAGTGCCAGGAAGAGGCGCTGCTCCGGCAGCAGGCAGCGAGCACCTAGATCACCCTGGGCGATGCGTACGGCCCGGCCCACTCCGCGCTCCGACCGCGTTGGATCATGCCCCGTCGCCGTGCTACTGTATCCCTGGCCGCTGTCGATGATACGTGCGAGGAAGCATATGACCCAGGGCGATAAGTACATAATCAACGAGCTCCGCAAGGAAGAAGCCTGGCGGATGTTCCGCATCATGAGCGAGTTCATCGAAGGCTTCGATACGCTTGCCGGCCTTACGCCCGCCGTTACCGTCTACGGCTCGGCGCGGATCCCTCGCAACGACCCGCTGTTCACACTGGCGGAAGACCTGGGGCGCCGGCTGGCGGAAGCCGGGTACGCGGTTATCACCGGCGGCGGCCCGGGCATCATGGAGGCGGCGAACAAGGGCGCTTTCGAAGCCGGCGGCGTCTCCGTCGGTCTGACCATCGCTTTGCCGAAGGAGCAGCCGTCGAACCAGTACCACACAATCACCCTCGATTTCCATCACTTCTTCGTGCGGAAGGTCATGCTCGTGAAGTACGCCACCGCCTTCGTGCTCATGCCCGGCGGCTTCGGCACCCTCGACGAGCTGTTCGAGACCATCACCCTCATCCACACGCGAAAGATCCGTCCCTTCCCGGTCTTCCTCATGTGCAAGGACTACTGGGAGGGGCTTGTGGAGTGGCTGAGGCGGAACACGCTGGCGCGCGGCTACATCGATCCGGCGGACCTCGACTTCCTGACGCTCGCCGACGAGCCGGCCGGCGTGGTGGCCATGATCGACCAGTGGCAGCGCGCGAAGGGACGGACGAAGGTTCCGACATAGAAGGACGAACGATGCGACTGACTTCTCATGGCGCGGCGCGCGAAGTGACCGGTTCCTGTCATCTGCTCGAAGCGGGCGGAAAGCGCATCCTCATCGATTGCGGCCAGTTCCAGGGCGGCGACCACTCCTACGCCCGCAGCGCTGAGCCTTTTACATTCGATCCGCGCAGCATCGACGCCGTAGTGCTCACGCACTGCCACCTGGACCACATCGGCCGTCTGCCGTCGCTGGTCAAGGAGGGCTTTCACGGGCCCATCTTCGCGACGACGGAATCGCGGGAGATAGGACGCCTGATCCTGATGGACGCAGCTCACGTGATGTACGAGGAGTACGGCGCCAGGAGGCGGAGAGCGGCGCGCCAGGGGCAAGAGATGCCGGCGCCGCCCTATGATGTCGACGACGCGCTCCTTGCGGTCGACAAGTTCGCGCCGCCGGTGGCCTACGACGCGCCGCTGTCCTTCGGCGACGGCCTGACGCTGACGCTGCGGAATGCCGGCCATATCCTCGGCTCCGCCTTCGTGGAGATCGAGGAGCGGCGCAACGGCAGCTCGAAGTGCGCTATCTTCAGCGGCGATCTTGGCTATCGCGGCCGCGAGGTCATGCCCGACCCGGCGCAGTGCCCTTACTGCGACGCCATTGTCAGCGAGGCCACCTACGGCGACCGGCTGCACCGCCCGGTCGAGGAGTCGCGGCTGGAGTTCGTCGCCGCCGTCAAGCAGGCGATGGAGCGCGGCGGGAACGTCGTAATACCGTCTTTCGCGCTGGAGCGCTCGCAGGACGTGCTCTTCTACCTTCACCAGATGTGGGACGCCGGCGAGATGGGCCGCAACTGCCGCATCTTCCTCGATAGCCCGCTGGCGATAAGCATTACTGAGGCGTACGAGCGGCACCTGCGGGCGCTGAACCCGGAGCTGCTGGCCGGACTGGACCGCGGCGAAGAGCCGTTCGAGTTCCCAGGCGTAGAGTTCACGCCCAGTACCGAGGACTCGCGCGCGATCAATCGCTGGCAGTCGGGGAGCATCATCGTCGCCGGCAGCGGCATGGCGAACGGCGGGCGGGTCACCCACCATCTGCGCAACAATCTGTGGCGACCGGACTGCTCGGTCATCTTCGTCGGCTATCAGGCTATTGGGACGCCCGGCCGGGCCATTGTCGACGGCGCCCATTCGGTGAAGATCTTCGGCGAAGAGGTGGCGGTACGAGCCCGCGTCTACACGATCAACGGCCTCAGCGCGCACGCCGACCAGCGCGGCATCGTCGACTGGCTGCGTACGAGCGGCGAAGCGCAGGTGCTGCTGGTGCACGGCGAGCCGAAGTCGCTCGACACACTGGCGGGCGTGGTCCAGAAGGAGCTGGGGCGAAAAACGACGATCGTGGACCCGGAGACGGCGTACGACCTCTAGCCGTCGCCGAGAGCGATATGCTCGCCGCTGTGGAAGACTTCCGACGCGCCCCGCCGGATAACGGTCACGACGCCGGGCCCCTTCACTTCCCATTCGCCTCCCCAACCAACGCAGCCGGTCGCGCCGTCGATGCCGAGCAACGTCAGGCCCCGTTCCTCCGACCGTTTCTCCAGCCTGGGCAGCGCTTCGGCGCCCCATTCCTGGAAGTGCGGCAAAACGCAGACGCCCAGCAGCAGCCCGAGCGCCTCCGTCCATTCCCCTCGGTAGCCCATTGTCTGACCCAGCACCATCGCGCCGGCGCTGGAGCCGGTAATGGCGCGCCCTTCGGTAAGCCCGCCGAGCAGCCGTCGCCAGAGGAGGGAATCGCGCAGCGTCTCGAGGAGATAGAGCGGGTCGCCGCCGGCCAGGTAGACGAGGTCGACGCCGTCGAGTTCCGCCGCGAGCCGCTCGTCGTCGGCGCTAAGCCTGTCGACGGCCATGACGGCGATTGCTTCGGCGCCGAGACGCTGGAAGTGGCGGACGCCGTGCTCGGCGGCAAGGCGGGGCGCATCGCGGGCGGCCGTGGGAAGTATGGCGACGCGCGGGACGTCTCGATGCAACCGGTTGAGCAGGTAGCGGTCGAGATCGTCGTCCTGGGGGCGAAACTCGTCGCCGCCGACGAGGGCGATCAGGGGTTGAGCCATCCTTTGCTCCTTCTGTCCTCATTATCGCACGTCGGGGCAAAAGGCGGGCGGGAAACGGCGTTGTCGGGGCAGCCCGACGAGCCCAGACGGGCAGGCTCCGCGAGGAGCGCAACAAGAGCGCGATCAGCGCACACCGCACTGCCGTCTAGCGCGGTCGATGGCGGTTCGACGTAACATGACGGGTCGAATCGGTCAGCGGCGTGGTGTCGGCGCGATGCGCTCGGCGCATCGCGCAACGAGAACGCGATCAGCGCACGTCTCGGCTCACAAGCGCACGCGCCATGGAATGCTCACGATAGTCTTTCGAACACAGCGGCCATTCCCTGGCCGCCGCCGCAGCACATCGTCTCCAGGCCGTAGCGCGCTCCGCGACGCTCCATCTCGTAGAGCAGCGTCGCAACGATCCGCACGCCCGTGGCGGCGATGGGGTGGCCGATGGAGATACCGGAGCCGTTCACGTTCGTCCGGTCGAAGTCGCGCTCCGTGAAGCCCCACTCGCAAGTTACCGCGAGCACCTGGGCGGCGAACGCCTCGTTCAGCTCGATAAGATCCATGTCCTTCAGCTCCAGCCCGGCATGCGCCAGCGCCTTCTTCGACGCCGGCACCGGCCCGATGCCCATGTAGGCCGGGTGCACGCCCGCCGACGCCCAGGAGACGAGCTTGGCCATTGGCTTTAGACCGAACTCCGCCGCCTTCTCCGGCGTCGTGAGCAGGCAAGCCGCCGCCGCGTCGTTCTCGCCGCTGGCGTTGCCGGCCGTTACCGTTGACTCCGGATCGAACTTGAGGCGAATGGGCCGCAGCGAGGCCAGCTTCTCCAGCGTCGTGTCCGCGCGCGGATGCTCGTCGCGGGCGAACAGCACCGGGTCGCCCTTCCTCTGCGGCACCGACACCGGCACCGTCTCGGCGTCGAAGCGTCCCGCGTCCCAGGCGGCGCAGGCCTTCTGATGCGAGCGGAGCGCGTACTCGTCCTGCTCCTGGCGAGGGATGTTGTACTGCTTGCGCAGGTTCTCCGCCGTCTCGATCATTCCGCCGTCCACCGGGTAGCGGTAGGTCCCGGCAGTCACGCGGCCGCGGTCCAGCCGGTCGAGGAGCTGCTGATGACCGCGATTGGGCCCGAAGCGCATGCCGTTGACGTAGAACTCCGCCTGACTCATGCTCTCGACGCCGCCGGCAAGGACCACGTCGGCGGCGCCCGTCTGCACCTCCATCGCGGCCAGGCAGACCGCCAGCAGGCCGGAGCCGCAGCGCCTGTCGAGCTGGAAGCCCGGCACCTCGACGGGGAGGCCGGCATGCAGCACGGCAAGGCGGCCCATCGCCGGCGTCTCACCATTCGGATAGCTGTGGCCGAAAACGCTGTCGTCGATGACCGCCGGGTCGATCTTCGTCCGCTCCAGCACCGCTTCCACGACTATCGACGCCAGCGTTTCGGGGTCGATGTCCTTGAGGGCGCCGCCGTAGCGGCCGACAGGAGTACGCACGGGGCTGCAAACTACCGCGTCTCGCATCTTTCTCCTCCTGTTGCGCAATTACGAATGCAGCGACATCATAGTACAGAAGGCGTTTTGGCGCCTCATGTGGAGCGGTCGCGAGACCGGTCAAGTTGCCTTCGCCTTGACAGCGGGTCGCTGTAAACGATATGCTAGCTTTGTTCGAAATGCTGGCAGGCGGCAACCGGTTGCCGGTGGCCGGTAAGCCAGGCAGCAGTGAAAAGAGCAGGAGGGACTCTTGCCGGAACGCTACCACGTCCCGGTAGCGCCTAGCGCGGGCCGTTTCCCCCGGATCGGCAAGTACAGCATTGTCGACTGGCGGGAAGACTGCGCCCGCTGCCGTAACTGCGTCAAGAACGCCTGCATCAGCGGCATCTGGCCCCTGGAGCGTGCTCACGACCTCGACCCGTTGGCCTCCCTGGAGCCCGCCTTCGACTGCCGCGCCTGCCTGTCCTGCGTCCAGAACTGCACGAAAGGCATCCTTTCTCTCTCAGTCAATCCTTACTACCTGACGCTCGGCGGCCGCTACTGGAGCCGCAAGATGATCTTGACGACCTGGGACCAGGCGGACTCCGGCCGCATCCCTGTCTCGGGCGCCGGCTATCGTGGCGCCTTCTGCGGGCCCGGCTTCGACTCCATGTGGACCGACATGTCGGAGATCGTCCGCCCGACGCGCGACGGCATCCACGGCCGCGAGTACATTAGCACGTCCGTCGACCTCGGCCCGAAGCCGCTCCGAGTGCGCTTCGAAGCGAACGGCGGCTCGGAGAGCGCAGGGCAGATCATCGAGCTGCCGCTGCCGCTCATCCTCGACGTGCCGCCCTGGGGACGCGACGGCGATAACCTTCTCGCCGCCCGGACGAGCGCCGCCGGAACGCTGGGCACGCTCAACGTCGCCCGCGCCACGCAGATCGACGACAGTGACGACCTCGACCACCTGGCGCCGCTCCTGGAAGGCGAGGAGCTGCGCTCTCGAACCGACTTGCTGCGGCGCGCCCGCTTCGTCGAGATCAGCGATTGCGACGGCGCCGGCGAGCTGCTCCGGCAGGCGCGCGAGGCGAATCCGCGTCTCGTCGTCGCCGTCCGGACGCCTTTCACCCGCAACGCCGGCGAACGGCTATTGCAGCTTTATCAGGCCGGCGTTCGCGTCGTTCACCTCTGCGCCGACGAGAGCAGCCTCGAAGTCGAGACGCCGGAGCCGCGCTACATGCGCGACGCTCTGCGCGAGGCGCACGGCTGCCTGGTGCAGGAGGGCATTCGCGACGAGATGACAATAATCGTCAGCGGCGGTATCGCCCTGGCGGAGCACATGGCGAAGGCGATAATCTGCGGCGCCGACCTGGTGGCCGTGGGCGCGGCGCTGCTCGTCGGCCTCGGCTGCCGCGTCTGCGAAGACGGCGACCACGACGCGAACTGCCCGGTGCAGATCCAGCAGGTCGAAGCCGGCTACGCCGCTCAACGCATGGTTAACCTTATGGGCGCCTGGCATTCGCAGCTAATCGAGGTGCTCGGCGCCATGGGCATCCGCGAAGTCCGCCGTCTGCGCGGCGAAACCGGCCGGGCGATGTTCCTGGAAGACCTGGATAGGGAGGCGTTCGGTGACATCGGTTATTGACCCTATCCTGGCGCCCGGCGTCGACCGTCCGAACGGCCCGGCGCTGATCGACGTTGAGCGCGTTGTCCGGCCGATTGCGGACCGCTATCGTAATCCTATCGGCCGGTACCGGGTGCGACGCAGCGCCGACTGCAAGGGCTGCGCCGTCTGCGTCGAGATATGCCCTTACGGCGTCCACGTCAAGCCCGCCGGCTACAACCGGCCGCTGCGTCCGCGCGATTTCCTGTGCATTGGCCCGAAGTGCGCCGAGACCGACCACTATTGCGTCGAGCACTGCCCGAACAAGGCGCTCTCCGTCGGCCCGAACCCGACTGCCGACGCGATCGGCGACCCGCGCTGGACGTCCGATCTCCTCATGGCGACCTGGCGGCAGGCGGAGACCGGCCACGTTGCCGCCGTCGGCGACATGGAGTTCCGCCACGGCGCTTCCGGCGGCGGCTTCGACGCGCTGCGATTCCGATTCCCGCAAGGGAGTGTGGTCTCACCCGATGAGGTCGACACGAGCCTGGAGCTGAACCATCGCAACGACGGCCGGCCAAGGATCAGCATTGACCTGCCGTTCTACGGTGGCGGCATGTCCTTCGGCGCGGTAAGCATCCACGTCATGGTTGCGCGGGCCCGCGCTGCTGTGGCCTGGAACACCTTCACCTGCACAGGCGAGGGCGGCTATCCGGAGCGCCTGCAGCCTTACGATCACCACGTCATCACGCAGGTGGCGACGGGGCTCTTCGGCGTGCGCGAGGATACAATCCAGCGCGTTCGCATCGTCGAGTTCAAGTACGCGCAGGGCGCCAAGCCCGGTCTCGGCGGCCACCTCCTCGGCGACAAGAATACGCCGGACGTGGCCCGCATGCGGCAGGCCGTTGCCGGTAACGCGCTCTTCTCGCCGTTCCCGTTCCACAGCGTCTATTCGGTCGAGGACCACAAAAAGCACCTGGACTGGATCAAGGAGATCAACCCTTACGCGCTGATGTCCGTGAAGGTCTCGACGCCGACGGACGTCGACATGGTGGCGGTCGGCAGCTATCACGCCGGCGCCAACATCATCCACATCGACGGCAGCTACGGCGGCACCGGCGCCGCGCCCGACATCGCCAAGAAGAACATCGCCATGCCGGTCGAGTACGCGATCCCGAAGGTGCACCGCTTCCTCGTCGAAGAGGGGGTGCGCGACGAGGTCGTCCTCATCGCCAGCGGCGGCATCCGGACGGCGGACGATGTGCTGAAGGCCATTGCCCTGGGGGCCGACGGCGCCGTCATCGCCACCTCCGAGCTCGTCGCCCTCGGCTGCATTCGCTGCGGCAACTGCGAGAGCGGTCGCGGCTGCGCCCGCGGCATCGCTACGACGGACCGCGAGCTGATGCAGCAGGTGCAGATAGACTGGGCGACGCAGCGCCTCATCAACCTCTATTCCGCCTGGCGCGAGCGAATGGTCGACGTGCTGGCCCGCTTTGGCATGAGAAGCGTCTCCGAGCTGCGCGGCCGCCACGACTGCCTGCGTCGCGTTCGTTGGGGAGAGGACGACGGCAATGACTGACGCCGCCGACCGGATCATCGCGTCGCGGGCGGAGCTTCTGGAAGGGAAGCCCCGCACCGTCGAGCGTCGCGCCGCCGATGAGGGCGGTTGCGGCGTAACCGGCTTCGCCTGCTCCATCCCGATCCGTGGACAGCATATCTACGAGCCGTCGGTGCAGATGCACAACCGCGGCAACGGCAAGGGCGGCGGCATCGCGGCGGCGGGACTGGTCGCGGAGGACGTGGGCGTCACGCAGGAGGTGCTCGATTCGCACTACTTGCTCCAGATCGCGCTCCTCGATCCGAAGGCCCGCGGCGAGGTCGAAGAGGCCTGCATCGCGCCCTATTTCGATGTCGCCCTCTCGGCGCACATGCAGACGGTCGACGACTACCGCGATGTGCCGGGCATGGAGATAAAGCCGCCGGACGTTCAGCGCTACCTCCTGCGTGTGAAACCCGACGTGCTGACGGAGTTCGCTGAGAAGCGCGGCCTCGCCGACCTGCCGTCGCGCGACGTGGAGGACGAGTTCGTCTATCGCAACTCCGTCCGCCTCAACGAGAAGTTTTACGCTTCGCTGGGAGAGCAGCGGGCGTTCGTCCTCTCGCACGGGCGGAACCTGGTCGTGTTCAAGATCGTCGGTTACGCCGAGCAGATCGTCCAGTACTATCGGCTGGAAGACTTCCGGGCGCACGTGTGGATCGCCCACCAGCGCTATCCGACGAAGGGCCGCGTCTGGCATCCGGGCGGCGCGCACCCGTTCGTCGGCCTGAACGAGGCGCTGGTGCACAACGGCGACTTCGCCAACTATCACTCCGTCGCCGAGTACCTGCTGCAGCGCAACATCCGGCCGCAGTTCCTGACGGACACGGAGGTCTCGGCGCTGCTCTTCGACCTGTGGTCGCGGGTCTACAAGTACCCGCTGGAGTACGTCATCGAGGCGCTGGCCCCGACGACGGAGCGCGACTTCGACCAGCTTCCGGAGGAGAAGCAGCTTCTCTACCGCCGCCTGCAGGCCGCCCACATCCACGGCTCGCCCGACGGCCCCTGGTTCTTCATCATCGCGCGCAGCCTGCCGGACGAAGGGCGCTACCAGCTTCTGGGCATCACCGACACCGCGATGCTGCGGCCCCAGGTCTTCGCGCTCGCGGACGGCGACGTCCAGATCGGCCTCATTTGCTCTGAGAAGCAGGCCATCGACGCGACGCTGCACAGCCTGGCAGCCGAAGACGCGCGCTTCTGCCCGGTCGCTGACAAGTATTGGAACGCACGCGGCGGCAGCCACACCGACGGCGGCGCCTTCCTCTTCAACGTGGAGGGGAACGGCCACAAGACGCTCACCTGCACCGACAAGTTCGGCCGGCCGGTGACCGCCGGCAGCGCCTCGATCCGCTGCGACGTCCCGGCGCCGGAGAAAGCCGCGTCGCCGGTCCGCGAAGCCATTCGTGACTGCCTTGCCCGTAACGACGCGGCCGCGCTCTACGAGTACGCCTCGGGAGCGCTGCCCACCTGGCAGCCGGACGGCCTGCGTTCCTTCTGCGACGCGCTCATCGAAGAGGCGTCGGAGGGCGAAGGCGCGGCAACGGCCATCGAAACGCTGACGCTGCTGCGGGACCGTCGCTACGACACCGGGGACAAGCGCCGGAGCTCGGCGCTGCGCGTCGTCGACGAGGCGCTCACGGCGCTGTTCGAGGCCGCGGCGCCGTTCGGATCCGCGAGCAACGGCTCCTACCGCAAGATCGACTGGCAGACGCGCGGGCTGCTCGCGCCGCCGCAGCCGGGCGAAGAAACGCTCATCGTCAACGTCGAAGGCTTTCCACCGGAGGGCGACGATTGCGACGCGGTCCTAGTGCGTCGCGCCTACGAGATGGGCTGGCGGCGCTTCATCTGTCACGGCTACCGCGGGCAGCGGTTCGCCGGCTGCGGGCTCGGCGCGGAGACGCTGGGCGTCCGCATCGATGTCTACGGCAGCTCCGGAGACTATCTGGCCTCCGGCATCGACGGCCTCTCGATATTCGTGCACGGCAACGGGCAGGACCAGCTAGGGCAGATCATGAACCGCGGCAAGCTCGTCGTTCACGGCGACGTGGGACAGACGTTTCTGTATGGCGCTAAGGGCGGCGACGTGTACGTCCTTGGCAACGCCGCCGGCCGGCCGCTGATCAACGCCGTCGGACGGCCGCGCGTGGTCATCAACGGCACCTGCCTCGATTTCCTCGCCGAGTCGTTCATGGCCGGCGACCCGCTGGACGGCGGCGGCTTCGCCATCATCAACGGCATGGAGTTCGACGAGCGCTGCAACCTCATTCCACAGCCTGCCCCCTATCCCGGCGGCAACCTCTTCTCCCTCGCCTCGGGCGGCGCCATCTACGTCCGCGACCCGAAGCG
>JBEKXP010000017.1:0-34920 GCA_049511815.1 Dehalococcoidia bacterium | reverse complement strand
GTTGTTGATCGCTATCGAGTCGTCAAATGCCTTGCCCTCCCGCATCTCGCTCACCGTCATTACGTGCTCTCCGACCATCCTGTGTCCGGGGAACGTGGCGAGTTGCGGCGTCTTTTCGATGAAGGATTTCTCGAACCCCGGGACCTTCTCCTTGAGCAGCCGGTGGATTGCCCATGCCTGCTTCCGAAGGTCCATCTCGCAGTCGGTCATCTCTTCCGTCATCCAGCCGGTCCGGCCCTGCGGTATCGCGTGGACGGGGTTCATCACGTACACTCTGCCCGTTCCGCGGTGGTCCCAGTCCGTGGCGAGAATGACGGCCCCGCTCTTGATGTACGCGCCCTTTTGCTGCGCTTCCTTGATGAGCTTTCTGCCGACATACATCGGCCCCCATTCGGCCAGGTTGGCGGCTCGAAACTCTTTGTACTTGGGTAAGTCCACACCCGCGACGAAGAAGGCGTGCAGCATTCCACCGGGAGTTCCCTTTCTCGGGCCCACGGGAAAACCTTCGTCGCCCAGGACCGGCGCGCCTGATTTCCAGGCTATGTCGCCCTGCCCGGTTGTGTCGATGACGACCTTACCCAGGATCGCTCGTCGCCCTTCCTTGGTTTCGATGATGACGCCCTTCAGCGAATTACCCTCGCGGATGGCGGCGGCGGCGAAGGCGTGGTATAGCAACTTCACGCCCGCTTCCGCCATCATCTCGTCGAGGAGGTACTTGTAGCACTCAGCGTCGAATGACTGGCCCCAGCGTCCCCAATAGCCCACGCTTGTCTGGGCCAATCGCTTCGGCAGCTTCTCCGGGCTGAGACCGCCGGTGAAGGGTGCCTTGCGGATCGCGGCCTCGGCCGCCGGCATCTCGTCCATCCTTTGCGTCGCCCCGGCGTCCGACAGACGCGCGAGTATTTCCTGGATTATCCCGCCGTGCAACTCGGGATCGACAAAGGTGAAGGTGGAGTTGTTGCCCTGAGTCTGCAGCCCGCCCAGGCTGCCAAACCGGTCTATCAGGACGGTGTCGGCTCCATTCCTGCCGGACGCCAGCGCGGCGCCTATCCCGGCCGGACCACCGCCGACGACTACGACCTCCGCTTCTCGCAGCACCTCGATTTCCCGCTTCGGCTCAGCGATTGTCTTCATGAGAATTATCTCTCTAGCTCCCGACTTGACTCCCAAGCGGCGGACCCGGCTGATTTGTTGCCTCGGCCGGCGGCGTCGGCACGGTGCAGTTAGACGTCGATTCGAAGCCCACTGGATCGCCGAATGGCTGCCAGCGGAAGGTCGGCGTGGCGGTCGAACGATCGACGGTCGCCTTTACGAAGACTTCCGCCTCCAGGAAACGGTGGTCCGTCGGACTCGTAGTCGAAGGCAGCAATGACAGGTCGGTGCCGTACTTGCAGACCGACTCGGCCGCCGCAATCAAGGACTGACGGGTCAGATTCCTACCCGCCTGCTTGAAGAGGCCCACCATACTCTCGCCCAGCTCGTAGCCCACCAACGTGCTGTTGTCGAACGGCAGATCCGGCGCAACCTGCGCCATGATGGCCTTTCGGCTGGCGACGCCGGCGATGTTCGTCTCCCACGCCTGGTGGGCGACAGTCGTGCTTATGACGCCCTCTATGTTGTCGAGGCCCGCGAGTTGCGCGGTGATGTCCAGGGCGTTGGCTTCGTTGACGATCATGGGGACGTTCCAGCTCAAAGTCTGGCGGGCCGTCTTCATCATGTTCGCGGCCTGGACCGGCGAGCCCCAGAACATGATTACTTCGACGCCGTCGGCCTTCAGGCGCTCAACCTGGGCGGTAACGTCCGACTGTGCCACGTCGTAATACTCGGTCGTGACGTCCATGTTGGCGCCGAGATCTTTAAGTCCTTGCCTGGTGCCCTGCTCACCCTCTTTTCCGTAGTCGTCGTTCTGGGCGAGGATGCCCAGCTTCTTTCCATCGTAATTATCATGTAGATATGTTGCGAATATGCGACCTTCCATCGTGTAATCGACCATGGTCGTGAAGCGGCTCTTGCCTACCGGGCTAGTTAACTCGCTAGAGCCGCTCAGCGCGAACATATCAGGGACACCCTTATCCTCCAGGTATTTGTAGACAGCGGCTTCGGGCTCGGTGCCGAGATTGGCGACGAACGCGAAGACGCCATCCTGCTCCACGAGCGTCCGCACCACCTCAGTGGCGACCGGTCCAGAGTACTGGCTATCGCCGACGACAAGATCGATTTTGCGACCGTACATACCACCCTGCGTGTTTATGTAGTCGAAGTAGGCCTGCATGCCTTTGCTGATTTCGATCCCCCAGGCCGCCGTTGGGCTACCGCTCAACGGCATAAGAGTGCCCAGTTTGATCTCGGTATCCGTGACACCGGTCGTGTCACCGGTTGTCGTGCCGCCGCTCTGATCCTTTGTCGGACTGCAGGCAGAGACTAAGACAGCACACAGGGCCAGCGCCGCAAGAAAGAAGGCCCCCCGCTTCTTCATCGTGTCCTCCCATCCGAAAACAGCCCCAGCAGCGTCCGAATCCGGCATTCGGTTGAAACAGAGACAGCCGTCCAACCAATACGACAAATCCTACTCCCCCAGGCGTTGCGATCAAGACGCGGCGGATTGGCCGACTCTATCGCTCAATCCGATACGGCGACCAGTTATCATCCCGTCCACGTGGATCTCGTATACGTTATCTTCTGCCCATGCTGGTGTGTCTGGTCGGGCCCGCCTTATAATGCGACTGGAAGGAGGGAGCATGGAACGGCGAATGACAGCAGCCATGAGCAACATCTCACCCGGCGGCGGCTACACCCTGACGGTTCGGACCGCTTATCCCAACCAGGTTGGCATGCTGGGTCGCATAGCTTCCGCTATCGGCCAGGCCGGCGGCGACATCGGCGCCGTCGACATCGTCCAGTCCAGTCGCGACACCATGGTCCGCGACATCACGTTCACCGCCCGGGACATTCAGCACGCCCATCAGATCACCGACGCCATCAAGTCCGTCGGAAAGGTAACTCTTCGCAGCATCTCCGATCCTGTCTTCTTGCTCCACCTTGGCGGAAAGATCGAAGTCACAAGCCGCGTCCCTCTGAACACCCGCGGCGACCTATCGGCCGCCTATACGCCCGGCGTCGCCCGCATCTGCCAGGCCATCTACCACGAGCCCGTTGCCGTCTGGAGCCTGACCATCAAGGGAAACTCCGTTGCCGTCGTCACCGACGGGACCGCCGTCCTCGGCCTCGGCGACATTGGTCCGGCAGCCGCTCTCCCCGTCATGGAAGGAAAGGCCATCCTCTTCAAGGAGTTCGGCGGCGTCGATGCCTGGCCCATCTGCCTTCAAACCAAGGACACGGACGAGATCGTCGAGATCGTCAAGGCAATCAGCCCCGTGTTCGGCGGCATTAATCTCGAAGACATCGCCGCGCCCCGCTGCTTCGAGATCGAGGAACGGCTGAAGCGGGAGCTGGACATCCCCGTCTTCCACGACGATCAGCACGGCACCGCCGTCGTTGTCCTTGCCGGTCTGATCAACGCTGTCAAAGTCGTTCAGAAGCGCATGGAAGACCTCAAGGTCGTGTTCCTGGGAGTCGGCGCCGCCGGCGTCGCCTGCAGCAAGATCCTCATGTCCGCCGGCGTCCGCGACATAATCGGCGTGGACCGCGCCGGAACCCTCTTCAAAGGGCGCACAGAGCACATGAACCCTGAGAAGGTCTGGTACGCCGAAAACACGAATCCGCGTCAGGTCAAGGGCGATCTCGGCGCTGCCATCAAGGGCGCCGACGTCTTCATCGGCCTCTCCGGGCCCGGAATGCTAACCGTCGACCACCTGCGCACCATGGCACCCGACTCAATCGTCTTCGCCATGGCGAACCCCGATCCGGAGATATCGCCCGAGGAGGCTGAGCCGTACGTGCGCGTGATGGCCACCGGCCGCTCCGACTACCCGAACCAGATAAACAACGTGCTCTGCTTCCCCGGCTTCTTCCGCGGCCTCCTCGACGCCCACGCAACGACGGTGAACGAAGAAATGAAGCTCGCCGCCGCCGAGGCGATCGCCGCCCAGGTCCCCGAACGGGAGCTGCACGAAGAATACATCATCCCCAGCGTGTTTAACCGACACGTCGCCCGGGCGGTGGCGCGCGCCGTCACCGACGCCGCCTATCGGACGGGGGCAGCAGTACGTCAACGGCGCCGAGAGACAGCGCATCTCTGGCCGGCCTGACACCAATTCGGGGCCCCGCGACTTATATGCGAAGAGCGACTCGCCCTGGAGGCCGAGTCGCCATTGACTTCGCCGCTGCCTGGCCCTATAATTTCGCCGCTTGACCCATTAGGCCGAAAAGCCCCATAACCCCGGCCGGTCCGACTGGCGGAAGGTCGAGGCTGTTTGCTCTCTACTCAACGAACAGGAGGAATTAGGCTTTTGCGCGAGTATGAACTGGTAATGGTTATCGACCCGGAGCTGGAGGACGAACAGGCCTCCGCTGCCGTCGACCGCATGACGCAATTCGTTACCTCACGCGGCGGCGAAATGATCGACGTAAACCCCTGGGGCAAGCGTCGCCTCTCCTACCCCATCAAGAGCCGCCGCGAAGGCAACTACGTCATCACGCACTTCCGCATCGAACCGTCGCAGACCGCCGAGCTAGAGGCGTCGCTGCACCTATCCGAGGAAGTGCTGCGCCATCTTCTCGTGAAGACTGAGGATTAGCCGACCGAAAGGATTCGTCCGGCGAAAGGAGTCGTAGCTATGGCGGGCGGCTTGAACAAGGTAATGATTATAGGCAACGTGGGTACCGATCCGGAGATGAGGTACACCGCTAACGGCAATCCCGTGGCCACCTTTCGCGTTGCCACCAGCCGTACCTATACGACCCCCGAGGGCGAACGCCGCGAAGAGACCGAATGGTTCAACATCGTCACCTGGAGCCGCCTGGCCGAGAACTGCAGCCAGTTCCTGCAGAAAGGCCGTCGCGCCTACATCGAAGGCCGCCTGCGCACGCGCTCTTGGGAAGGCCAGGACGGCCAGAAACGCTTCCGCACCGAAGTGATCGCCAACACCGTCCTCTTCCTCGACCGCATTCAGGCGGCACCCGTGCTCGAAGAGGAGCCGATCCAGGAAGCTGTCGAACCGGACGATCTGCCCTTCGAATAGCGGCTCCTTCAACGATAGCCAGCGGAGGAGTATACTGTCCCTATCCGATTCGGGAAACCATTCTGAGAGAGGTGGATGAGCAAGACTGGTGAATGAAGAGCAAGTCGAGAATCCAATAGAGGCCGAAGAACCTCAGTCGGAACAAGCGGCGCCGGTGACTGACGAAGAACGGCCGGCAGAGGCGACAGCCCGCCCCGAACGAAGAAGGCCGCGCTACGCCTCTCGCCGCAAAGTCTGCTTCTTCTGCGCTGAGAAAGTCGCCCGCATCGACTACAAGGACGTGGACGCCCTGCGCCGCTACCTGTCCGACCGGGGCAAGATCGAGCCCCGACGCAAGACCGGCACCTGCGCCAGGCACCAGCGACGCCTCACCATCGCCCTGAAGCGGGCCCGGCACCTGGCGTTGCTGCCCTATACCGCGGACCACCTTCGCACAACCGGTCCCTCGCCCAGCCGCGCTTGACCCTTTTCGACTGGTGGAACCGTTCGACTCTCTTTCATTTGGCCCGTCCTTGGGAGGAAAGTGAGCGTTAGCTATCATGGGTATTTTTGGTCGCGTCCCTAGCGCAGGCGGTCCGGGAACATCACGCCAGGATAGAAGGCGTGCGGGAGCGCGCGGGAAATCGCGAATCGCCCAGAAGCGCGACAACCAGCGCCGCGCCCAGTTCTTCATCATCGGCGGCGCGATTATTGTCGCCCTGGCCATCGTAGGAATCGGAATATTCGGCTACGTCCAGACAAGTTACCGGCCGCAACATCAAACCGTTCTCAAAGTCGGCGACCGCGTCTATGAGATGAACTACGTCGAGAAGCGCCTCCGCTACGTGATAAAAAACGCTACGCCCGGCAGCGCTGTTCTTGCCAACTACGATCAGGCGCTTCTAGAAACGTTTGGTGAGCTTGAGACTGAAGAGATCAACCGCATTGGCGCGCCCCAGCTCAACCTAAGCGTCAGCAACGATGAGATCGATGCCGAAATCCGCCAGAACCTCGGCCTTTCCGACTCCACGGATCAGGCCACCTACGCTACAGCCTATCGCAACCTCGTTAAGGACAGCGGCTTCAGCCCTGACGAGTACCGAGAAGTCATCGCCGCCCAACTTCTCGAAGACAAAATCCGGCAGAACTTGGGCGCCTCCATTCCCGCCAGCACCGAGCAGGTACACCTGCTCGACATCGAGACCTCAACCCAGCAGAATGCTCAGACTGTGCAGGACCGGCTGTCGAAGGGCGAGGACTTTGCCACCATTGCCAACGACACCAGCATCTCCCTCGACACGACCAGCAACACTAAGGGCGGCGACCTCGGTTGGGTCCCGCGCGGCGCTTACTCCACCGACGTCGAAAACGCCGTCTTCGCTCTGAACGTTGGTGACACGACGCAACCGCTGTCGTACCACAACGCGTTCTACATCTACAAGCTGGTTGAAAAGTCGCCATCGATGGCGGTGACCGATACAGAGAAAACACAAATCGGGAACCAATCTTACGTCAGCTGGGAGCAGCAGATAAGCAACAACGTCTCCGTCAACCGGGCTTACCTCAGCGACCAGTCGATCGTCACGCACCTCGAGGGGATCGCCAAGAGCGCCGGATCGGGGGTAGCCAACACTGGCCAGCAACCGTAACCGTGTTCGCATCGGCCTCATGGGCGTCGGCGTCATCGGCGGCGGCGTTGCCCGTGTCTTGCTCGACAAGCAGACTCTCTTCTCGGAACAGCTTGGCTGTCCTCTCGTCCTCGCCCGAGTTCTCGAAAAGGACGTCGACAAGACGGCCCGTCTCGGCCTCGACCCGGCCATCGTCACCGCGGACGCAGAAGCGTTCCTCGCGACCGACCTCGACATCGTCATTGAGCTCCTTGGCGGCGAGAACCCCGCCTTCGACTTCATGCTACGCTCCCTCCAGGCGGGACGTTACGTCGTCACCGCCAACAAGGAGGTTATGGCCAAGCACGGCCCGGAGCTCCTCGCGGCTGCCCAGCAGAACAACGTAGACATCCTCTACGAAGCCAGCGTCGGCGGCGGCATACCAATCATCGCGCCGCTCAAGCGCGATCTGCTGGCAAACGACATCACCGCCGTCTCCGCCATCATCAACGGCACGACAAACTACATCCTGACGTCCATGAGCAAGGACGGCCGCGACTTCGCCGACGCGCTGCAAAGCGCCCAATCGCTCGGCTACGCGGAGGCCGACCCGACGAACGACGTGGAGGGCATCGACGCCGCCTACAAGATCGCCATCCTGTGCAGCCTCGCTTTCCGCACGACCGTCACGCCCGACCAGGTCTACCGCGAAGGGATCACTCGACTCGGCGCCAGGGATTTCCGCTACGCCGGCGAGATGGGCTACACGATAAAGCTTCTGGCGGTCGGCAAGAAGCAAGACGGCGCCGTGCAGGCGCGCGTGCACCCCGTCCTGCTGCCGGAGGAAGAGCCCCTGGCAAAGGTCGACGGCGTCCTCAACGCCATTCAGGTCGAAGGCGACCTCCTCAACCGCGTCCTGTTCGAAGGCCCGGGCGCCGGACCGCAGGCCACCTCCAGCGCCGTCGTCGCCGACGTGCTCAACGCCGCGCACGACCTTATACACGGCGGTGGACAACCGCTCCGCTGGACCGCCCGCGACGCGCTCGCCCTCCGACCTATCGACGAGCTGCGCACGCGCTACTACATGCGCATGACCGTCGCCGACCGGCCCGGCGTTCTCGCCCGCATCGCCGCTGTCCTGGGCAACAACCAGATAAGCATCGCAACCTTCATCCAGAAGGAGTCGAACGAGGCCGACCAGACGGCGGAGATCGTCATCACCACGCACGAGGCGCAGGAGAAGGCCGTTCAGACCGCCCTGCGTGAAGTCGCCGCCCTCGACGTCGTCAGCCAGATAGGCAGCTTCATCCGCATCGAGGCGTAGGAGGTACGGCGAATGTCTCCCGAGGATCAGGAGATGAAGGCCGCGCCCGGCTCCTCGCAGTGGCTACAGGACGAAGTCCACAACGCCAAAGTCCAGGCCGCGAAGCTCGACCAGCAGGTCGAACAGCTCCAGGCGCTGCTGTCCGACCTCGTCGACCGCACGCGCCACCACGACGAGACTCTCGCGACGCTGAACGCCCAACTCTCCGCCCTGACGCTCCTTCAGGAGGAAGTCCGCCAGCTCCAGACGCTAACGTCCCGGCTTCGCGAGGAGCAGGAACGCGCTCGCGCCCACGCCGAGGAAGCCGCCCGCCAGCAGCAGGCGGAGAACGAGCACATCCGCGGCGAAAGAGCCGACCTGGCCCGCCAGGCGCAGGACATCGAGCGACAGGTCGCCGCCTGGCAGGAGCGACAGAGCGGCATCGAGGAGACGGCCAAGCGCTATCAAGAATCGGCCGCCGCCACGGCGCACCTCGCCGCCGAGCTGCAGCAGCGTCTCGACGAGCTCGAGGGGCGCGCCAGCCGCACGCTGGAAGCGGTGAACCGGCTCGACCAGAAGCTTCCGGAGTTCGAGGCGGCGATGGAAAACACGCTTCGCACCGCCGAGACGGCAAACGAACGCATGCGGCTCCTCGGCGACGTGGTCCGCCGCATCGAGTCCGAAATCGCCGACCACGAGCACCGCCTGGACGAGTTCAACGAGCTACCGGAGCGCATCGACCTGGGTCGCGCGGAGCGACAACGCCTGGAGACGCACCTCAACCAGCTCGAGGAGGTCGTCACTTCCCTCTCGACTGCCCGCGATGAGCACCAGCGACTGCTCGCCGCCCTGGAAGGGAAGCACCACGGCTACGAGGGCCGCCTGGACGCCCTCATGGAGCGCCTCGACGAGTACCGCCAGGAGCTCGCCGAGCACCTCCTCAAGCTGACCCAGGGGCAGGAGCAACAGAAACGACGTCAGATAAGCGACCTGGAACGGGAGATAAAGGAGCTTCAACAGCATGCCCTCGGCCTCTTCCACGAATGACTCCGGCGACCGCGGCCCCGGCGTCCTCCGCCGCTACCGCGACCACCTGCCCATCACCAGCGCAACGCCGATGCTCTATATCGGCGAGGGGGGTACGCCGCTGGTCCGCTCCCAGCACCTCGAGAAGGAGGTCGGCTGCGAGGCGCTCTACTTCAAGCTGGAGTCGTGCAACCCGACGGGCTCGTTCAAGGACCGCGGCATGGTCGTCGCCGTCGCGAAGGCTGTCGAAGAGGGGAATCGCGCCATCATGTGCGCCTCGACCGGCAACACCAGCGCCTCCGCCGCCGCCTTCGCCGCCCACTGCGGCCTCCAGGTCTACGTCCTCGTGCCGAAGGGGCGCATCGCGCAGGGCAAGCTGGCGCAGGCCGTCGCGCACGGCGCCCGCGTCATCGCCATCGACGGCAACTTCGACGTCGCGCTGAAGCTGGCGCTGACCATCACCGACATCCATCCCATCGCCCTGGTCAACTCCGTCAACCCCTACCGCATTCAGGGGCAGAAGACCGCCGCCTTCGAGATCATCGACGTGCTCGGCGACGCGCCCGACTACCTGTTCATCCCCGTCGGCAACGCCGGCAACATCACCGCCTACTGGCGCGGCTTCCGCGAGTACCACGAGCTCGGCCGGGCGACGAAGCGACCGCGCATGATGGGTTTCCAAGCGGCCGGCGCGGCGCCCATCGTCCTGGGGCATCCGGTCGAGGAGCCGCAGACGATAGCGACGGCCATCCGCATCGGCAACCCGGCGAGCTGGAAGTTCGCGACGGCCGCCCGCGACGAGTCCGGCGGCGACATTCGCTCGGTGACCGACGACGAGATCATGGACGCCTACTACCGGCTGGCGCGGGAAGAGGGCGTCTTCTGCGAGCCGGCGTCGGCGGCGTGCGTGGCAGGCCTGCTGAAGGCGCACCGGGACGGGTTAGACCTGCGGGGTGAGACGGTGGTGTGCATCATCACCGGCAGCGGGCTGAAGGACCCGGACACGGCGATGAAGGCGAAGGTGGACCTGCTGGAGCTTCCGGCGGACCTCCACGCCATCGAGTCCGCCCTCGGCTTCGCCTAGCCGCCGGCCAGGTACGCAACCGGGACCTACGGTAGAGCTAGATGCCATCGGGTTCCGGGCGCGGCGGTTTGGCTACCCGGGTCAGTTCAAGACCATGTTATTTCCGGGCGCAGCGGTTTCACTATCCGGGTCAGTTCGAGACCATGTTGTGCGTCATATTCCGCCAGCTCGCTTGGCGGACATATGGTCCGAAAGCAACTGAAGTTGCCAGCACAATGACAGCCCAGTGCTACACCCTCCACCTCGACGCTCGCCGCTGTTACGAACTCTGCGACGGCCGCCTCAGCGGTCTCCCAAGCCCAGTATGCGAGGCGATAGGACGCAAACCTCCAGCTCAATATGGCTCGACCCTCGTCACGGCCGCCCAAGAACAAGTGGCGCCGATGTAGGTCAACCAGCCAGTTGGGGACGCCTCCTTCGTCGGGCAGGATGCGAGGCATGTAGTGGGCAATTTCGTGCCTCACATCGACGAGCAAAGTGAGTTCTTCGTTTGGGGAGATACGCACGCCTGTGACCCGATTGGGGATCTCGTAGTACTTGGCCAGCAAGGGCTCGTCCGCTAGGCCTATCAGGCGTTGCCGGTCGCTAATGAAGAGCGCTTCGCTCAACACCTCGTTCAACCAGGCCTCCAATGCTGAAACCAGCAACAGGATGCTGCCGATCGCGTACCACGAAAAGTGATCTTCCCGATAACGCAGCACTTCGCCTCGTCGCTGATCCAGCGCCATCTGCAATAAGGCTCGGGCGCATTCAACCAAATCACCAGAGAGACTGACCTTCACTCCGGGGCGGACGGTCACAAACTGGTCGACTCTTTGCTTTCGTTTGCTCACTTGCTCACGCTCCTGCGGTTCACAGCCTTGCCAAGCCCGTGGGCTCAAGGGTCGGGAACGCGGCGAGGCGTTCGTAGCAGGCGCCGCCGGGCAAGAGGAAGCTCCGCAATAACGATACGTCTGATATCGGCGCCGGCGCAAGAATCCCCGACGGCTTGTCACCGCCTGTTGTCGCGCGCCCCACGCAGGCGCTGCTTGTTGTAGAGGTCGATGTAGCCGTTCTCGGCCGGCCGGTAGCGGTGCACGATGCCCCCCGGCGGCAGGCAACGAGAACAGTAGACGCCCATCGCTGCGTCGCGTCCGGTCAGCGAGACCCACCTCGCAGGCCGGGAGCGACACTCCTCGCAGAAACGCCAGTCGTGGATGGGATTGTCATAGTAGTCCAGGACCATCATCATAGGGCTCCTCCCCGGCGATCACGAAAGGTCCTCTCTATTCCAACCTCGACCGGTCCGGCGGATCGAGAATCCCCCGAACGGCGTACGCCCGGAGCAAGAAGGCGACGGGAATGATGGACGCCGGCTCACTTGCAGTAGGTACGCGGTGGCGACGGCCAGTGAGCGAAGGTCAACTGGACGTCGCGGATGTTGATGCTGCCGTTCCCGTCCACGTCGTAGCGGGAGTCCATTACGCGCGGCGGCGACGGCCAGTGAGAGAACACCAACTGGACGTCGCGGATGTTGATGTTGCCGTTCCCGTCCACGTCGTAGGCGCAGCCCAATGTAACCAAGCCGTTCTGCCACAAAGCCGCTATGGGATTCGCGTCCGCAGTGGCGTCGTTGAGGGAGCCGTTCGCGAAGCCGACGGTGGACGTGCCTGCCGCCACGGCCGTAAAGGTCAGGCTGGCAAGGACGCCGGAACCGTCCGGCCCCGCCTGGTCGCCGCCGCTGGCGCAAGCGTAACGCTTGGTATCCGGCGCGATGTCGACCTCCGAGCAGAGAGTGGAGCGTCCGCTGCTCTTGAGGAAAGGACCTTCCGTGAACGACTGGAGCTGGATGACGGCGGGGGCGTAGACGACGTCGAACTGGAACGCGCCGAGGTTCGTCACGTTGTCAACCTTCACGTCGAGGCTGAAGCTGCTGCTCGATAACGAAACCGGCTTACTTGCCGGGTCGATTCCAACATTCGCCGGTGGCGGCGGCGGGAGATAGTACTCTCCGACCAGGCGCTCCCAGTCGAGCGGTCCCACGTCAGCGCCCAAGAAGGCTGCCGCAGCGGCCGCCGTCAGGCCGGCGGCCAGAAGTGTCAAGAGGGCCGCGAGGTTGATTAGAGACTTCTTCATGATTCCCCTCCCGTGTCGTACAAAGGCGGGTCTCGCGGTTCGCCTGCCCGCCGGCTCACTGGCAGTAAGTCCTCGGCGGCGACGGCCAGTGCGCAAAGGTCAACTGGACATCCCGAATGTCGATGCCGCCGTCCTTGTCCACGTCATAGCGCCAGTCCAGGGCGCGAGGCGGCGACGGCCAGTGGGCAAAGACCAACTGGACGTCACGGATGTCAATCTTGCCGTCCCCGGCCACGTCGTAGGCGCATCCCATCGAACCTGAGAACTGGGACGTATTACCGTTGGCGTCGGTCGCGGTAGTAGTCAGGAAGGGCCCGGAGACGGTGCCCGAGAAGGTGAAGTTGCCGCTGCCGTCGGCGGTTGTCACGCCGTAGTAGTTGCGTCCCTGGTTCGCTGCGTCGGAGTAGACGTCTACGGTGCAGTTGGCACAGGCGGTGCCCCTCACGGGGCCGAGGGCGGTGATGACCGGCGCCGGCAGCCCAGTGTTCCCGACAGCAGTTAGCAGGATGCCCCCCAACACGTTCGAGTATATGGAGTTACCGCGGATGGTGTTGCTGACGCTGGTCGACCCGTCGACGTTGACGCCGGCGTAGTCGTTGAAAGCGATGACGTTGCGCTGGTCAGGCTGGTTGGGCGTCGTGCCGCCGACCACGCTATTGTGGGCGTCGACGTGGACAACCACGCCATTGTTGCCGTTGCCCAGCGCCAGACTGCCCGTGGCGTCCGTGCCGATGAAGTTGCCCTGCACAACAACGTCGTAGGCGCCGTATTTCAAATCGACACCGTTCAGCGCGTTGGCGCTGATGACGTTTCCCTGACCGGTTATGCCGCCGATAAGCGTGCCGTGGCCCGCCATCGGCCAGCCGAAGTAGATGCCGTTCTGCTGGTTGGGAAGCGCCGCGTTTCCGGCGGCGCTGACGCCGATGAGGTTGCCCTGAATGACGTCGTTTGCGGAGGCGCCCCAGATGCTGATCCCTTCCACCTGGTTGCCGCTGATGACGTTGCCGTGCCCCGCCGAGCCGATGACGGTGTTGCTGGAGCTGCCCTCCATCTCGATCCCGGAGCCTTGATTCGGGAGCGCTGCACTCCCCGCGGGGTTTGTGCCGATGCGGTTGTCCTCAATGACGTTCCCGCTGGCGTAGAAGCCCGTAGGCATGCCTATCGTGTGGTTGATGACGATGGGCTGGCCGTTGCAGCTGTTGGTGGCGCCGGCGGTCACCTGCTCGGAACCGCCGCCGGGCACGAGGTCTAACCAGACAGGCCCAACGCTGGCGCAGGCGTCCGTGCTGGTCACCGTGATGACGAGGCTGTCGCCCACATAGCCGCCGAAGAAGATGTTGGCGCTCGTTCCGTTTTGGGCGTCGCCCGAGTAGACCGACGAGCCGTTGCGCGTGACCGCAATATGATCATCAAGGACGATGGAGGTGCCGAAGTCGCTGCTGGAGCCGGCCAGCGAGTAATCCACTGCCCCGACGGAGACGCCGTTGCTGCCGTTGCCGGAGATGACGTTGCCCAGCACCTGGTTGTTGCCAGAGCCGGTGAAGAGGTCCACGCCGGAACAATTGTTTGGGATGGCCTTGCTGCCGTCGGCGGAGAGGCCCACGTAGTTCCCTTCCACGGTGTTGTTATTGGCTCCCCACATCGAAACCCCGCCGCCGCCGCCCTGAATGCCGGCGCACCCGTTGCCGCTGATCACGTTTCGTTCTGCCGCTGTAGCGCCGCCGACGATGTTGTTACCGGTGAAGAGCATTCGAATCCCCTGGCCGACGTTGCCGATGGCAGCGTTGCCGGCGGCGTTCGTGCCAATGTAGTTGCCCTTGATGGAGACGTTGCTGGCAGGTCCCCACACGTCGATGCCGGCGGGGTCGTTGCCGCTGATGACGTTGCCGGCGCCGGGCGTGGTCCCACCGATGATCGTCCCGCTGGCGGCAGGGGCCGGATAATTGCCGACTTCGATGCCGCCGCTGTTGAGGCTGCCATGGTTAGGAATTGCGGCGGTGCCGCTCGCGTTGAGGCCGATGTAGTTGCCCTCAATGACGTCGTCCTGCGAGCCTCCGAATACGCCGACGCCGTCGCCGTTGTTGCCGCTGATGATGTTGCGGTCGCCGGCCGTGGTCCCGCCGATCACGTTCTGCGACGAGTTGCCGATAATGCTGACTCCGTTGTTGTTGGCCGAGGCTGAGGAACCCGCCGCGTTGGTGCCGATCTTGTTGCCGCGAACGACATTGCCCGACGAGGTTACCAAGTCGGTTGGAAAGGCGATGGAGTAGGTTATGTCGGCTATCTGATTGCCCTGGCCGGGGCAAGTCTGGGCAACGCCAGGAGTGAGCTGAACCTTCTCTTGGGTCCGATAGGATTGCAGCCAGACGGGGCCCACGCTCCCGCAACCGTCACTGGCGGGGAATAGCCGCAGCTCGAGCTGGTCGCCAGGGTTGGCGACGATGGATTGGACGAGGATCTGACTTCCATCCTGATAATATTCGTCGACCTGCCCACCGTTCACGAGCACCTGCACATCGCCGTGGAGCTGCAGCGAGCCAAACACGTTCTCCGAGCCGGTAAGCGTGTACCAGAGGCCGCCGATGGAGACGCCTGGGCCTCCCCAGTTGCCGCTGATCTGGTTGTTCTCGATGGTGTTGTTGCTCGCGCCTTCCATGATGACGACGCCCGATCTGTTGGAAACGATGTCGTTGCCTTGTACGGTGTTGTTCTGGGAGCCTCCCCACATGAGGACCAGACCGGCCTCCCAGTTGTTGGTTATGAGGTTCTTGGCCCCAGGCTCAAGCCCGCCGATGGTGTTGCCGCCACTGAGGACGGTTATGCCGCCGCCGCTGGCAATCGCACTATTTCCCGCCGCGTTGGTGCCGATGTAGTTACCCTTGATGGTCGCGTTGACGTCGGGGGCGTCGACCAGGATGGCGCCGATATAGTTCCCGCTGATTACGTTTCGCTCGCCGGCTGTGGTGCCGCCGATGACCGTGTCCAAGCCGGTCGCAACGACCCCTCCCAGTCCTCCATTTGGAATTGCATAGGTGCCGCCGGCGTCGGTGCCGATGAGATTTCCCTGTATGACCGTCGCCTCGGAGCCACTGGCGTCGATGGCGCCGTTCCCGTTGCCGCTGATCAGGTTGCCGTTGCCGCTGTTTGGCCCGCCGATGAGGGTGCCGATCGTGGCGCCGGTGACGACGACTCCCTGGCCGTTCGGGATCGCCGCGCTTCCGGCCGGGTTCGTCCCGATCTTGTTGCCCTGGACGACGTTGTTGGCCGCAACTGGAGGCGAGGCAGGTATGCTGATGGGCTGCAGCCAGGTCAAGATCGGTTTGCCGGCGCCGGGGCAGGTGTCGGCGACGCCGGCCGTTATCTGCTCCGTCTCGCCCGTCCCGAAGTAGTGCAGCCAGATGGGGCCGACGCTGCCGCAGCCGTCAGTGAGAGCCGAGACGGTAACTGTTAGCGTATCTCCTTTGTTCCCATAGAACAGCCAGGCGGAGACGGACCCGTTCACTTGCTGCGTCTGCCACCCCGATTGCTGTCCCTGTGCCCGCAGCACACCATCCAGATTGATAGAGCCAAAGAGATCGGTCTGGCTCCCGGACAGACTGTAGAAGAGACTGCCGATGGAAACGCCGGCCTGCGAGTTGCCGCTGATGACGTTGTTCAACACACTGTTGCCTGAGGCGCCATCATCGATCTGAACTCCCATCCAATTCGGGATCGCGGAGTCGCCGTTGGCCATCAGGCCGATGTAGTTGCCCTGGACGACGTTGTTGGGTCCTGCGCCCATCAGCCTCACGGCGTCGCCGGAGTTTCCCCCGGCAATAACGTTCCGAGCTCCTGCGCTGCTCCCGCCGATCGTGTTGTTCGTCGCTCCGCCGCCCAGGAAGACGCCGCCGAAGTTGTTCTGGGCTAGCTGGTTACCGGCGCTATTCACGCCGATGTAGTTGCCCAGGATCTGGTTTCCGTTAGCAGCGGACCCATCGCTGGATATCCCCTGTTGCGAGCCGTCGCGAATCACGTTTCGGTCCGACGCCGTCGTCCCGCCTATCGTGTTGTTGGCGCCCTTGAGGTCGATCCCATCGCCGGTGCACTTGGCGACCACGATGCCCTTGATGGTGTTGGCACTAGAGGTCAGATTGAGACACGCCGTCGCTGCAGGGAGGCCAGAGCCGTCGATCGTGACCTGCTGGTTGGCGCCGGCGATGGTGATGTTGCCGGACGAGAGGTTAGGCAGGGCCGTCGCCGGAGTGATGGTGCCGGTCACTGAGAAGGTGATTGTGTTGGCGTCGACGTTGGCGTTTGCCTCCTGGAGGGCCGCCCGCAGCGTACACGGGCCGCCCGCCGTCGCGCAGACGCCGTTGCCGACGCTGGCGTCAGGTTCGTCGCCCAGGTCGTTCACGGCAAACGGGCCAGCCGCTAACGCCGGCGTCCGCGAAGAGCCGGGGCCGATCAGGAGCGCCGCCAGAAGCGCCGCCGCCAGCAGCGCGCCCCGCAAGATTGGATTCAGGATAGTCTTCCCCGCCATAGTTCTGCCCCTCTTCGTTCAGTCCTTCCAGCGTATCGTGCCATCGTTTGCATACGACAGATCACCCGCGGGAGTTCAGATGGTGAAAGGAGCGGCAACAACACCGGCCGCAAATCATTCCCGGGCGATGATAAAAGCAAGGGGGTATGGGTACCAAGCCACCAGTGGCGTTAGTATAGCATCGGCTGACAGTTTGTCAAGGGGCGTCGAGTTATATCCATGCTTTTGGGATGCCCCAGGAGTGTCGGCGCATGAGTAGTATCCTCTGACGCTCCGCCATCGAACGCCGCTATGGCGCGCAGGAGCGCGGCGGGTGCCGCCCGGAGTCGGGAGCTGTCTCTCTCCGGCCTCCTGCCTTCTACTGGCAGTAGTTCCGCGGCGGCGACGGCCAGTGAGCGAACGTCAACTGCACATCCCGAATGTCGACATCGCCGTCCTTGTCAATGTCATACGTCGCGTTGTAGGTGGCAGGCGGCGACGGCCAGTGGGAGAAGACGAGCTGGACGTCACGGATGTCGGTGTCGCCGTCCGCGTCCACGTCGTAGGCGCAGCCCACCGTCACCGAGCCGTTCTCCCACAAAGCGGTGATGGGATTCGCATCGACGGTGGCGTCGGTGAGAGCCCCGTTCGTCAGGGTCACGGCGGATGTGCCGTTCGCCACAGGCGAGAAGGTCACGCTGGCAAGGACGCCGGAGCCGTTCGGTCCCGCCTGGGCGCCGCTGCTGACACAACCGTAGCGTTTGGTGTTCGGCGCTATGTCGAACGACGAACAGAGCGTCGTGCGTCCGCTGCTGGCAAGGAACGGACCCTCCGCAAATGCCGGCGTTGGAGAAGGCGGGAACTGCACGACGGCGGTATCGATGGTCAGGTCAAATTGGAACGACCCGAGGTTCGTCATGTTTTCGGCCCTCACGTCGACGCCGAAGTTGCCGGCCACCAGCGCGACCGTCTTGCTCAGCGGGTCGATCCTGACGGCGGTCGCGGTCGAGGTCGGCGTCGGCGTGATGGTAGGCGTGCGCGTGCGGGTAGGCGTTGGCGTGTAGGTCGATGTCGGGGTCGCCGTGCGGGTCGGAGTCGCCGTGCGGGTCGGAGTCGGCGTGGGGGTGCTCGTCCGCGTTGGCGTGGGGGTGGAGGTCGGTGTGGACCCCGATGAACAACCGGCAGCGACGGCGGCGGCGTAGGCATCGAGGCGCCCGTGGCCGTAGGTGTTGTCGACGCCCGCGGTCCCCAGGTCGACGGCGCTGTTGAGAATGTAGTTGCGCAGATTCGTCCGAGCTGTTGACGCGGCGGTGGCCCCGCCGGCTTTCAGCTCGGGGCGGCACTGGAGGAGCAGCGCCGCAACAGCGGCGACGTCCGGCGCGGCAGCGGAGGTGCCGAAGAACTGCTTCCCGGTAGTCTGGCACGTCCCTTCGCCGAAGCCGCCCGCGCCGGTGACGCACACGCCGTCGATGCCAGTGATGTCCGGCTTGGTGCGATTGTCAATGGTTGGGCCGAGGCTGCTGAAGTACTCTATCGTGTCGTGGCCGGGGTCAGCCTGGTCGATTGCGCCAGCGGAGATGACGCCGCCGCCGGCGTCGGACTGGTTGGGAACGCTGCGCGACGGCGTGTAGAAGCACGCGTGCGGGCCGGTTATCGTGTCCCATGCCGCCGATCCGAGGACGTAGAGGTCGAGGGTCTGCGGGTTGCCGGAAGGTTTCCAGATGACGATGTCGAACTGGCCGCTGGCACCTGTATTCTTATATACGATCTGCTCAACAGGGTTCCCCGTGGTGTTGTCCAAGGTGGTGCTGGACGCCACCAAAGCCAGCGTACTGTCGCTGTACAGGCCGAGATCGTAGTCGTCGGGATGCGTTCCCCAGGCGTCGCTCCACTGGAGGAGGATGTCGACAGTCTCACCGTTGAGAAGTGCGATAGGGTTGTAGTTGGCCGGGCCGGGGCCGCAGTAGCCGATGGTGTTCGCGGTTGCCTCGAAGTCATGATAGCCGTGGCCGTCATCCAGGAACGTGTCGCGATAGTGCTGGAGCGCCTGGTTGGCCACAGCGGTCGAGTACAACCGGATGGGATTGCCCGCCAGGTTGAGCTGGTTGGACGTGTTGGTCGATACGGAGCTGGTGCCGTCGTAATGGCCGACGTTGAACCACCCGATGTCGTCAACCACTACGTCAGTGTGAGCGGCAAGGCAGGTGACGGCGGCGTTGAAGTCGAGGTCGGTGCCGCCGGCGCTGTTCGACTCGAACATGCCGAAGTAGAGCTGGGCGCCCGGCGCGATGTCGTGCACGATCTCCATCATCGCTGTGCCCTCGGCACCCTTAGCGTTGGCGACGGGGTCGGGCTTGCCGGCGACCACGTTGCAGGTTGACGTATCGACAGACCCAAGGTCGCCGCTTGCTTGCGACGCGGAGAGCCCGCCGACGCCGTCGGAGATCACGCCGACTTTGACGCCGGCGCCGGTCAGGCCGTAGGTGGAGCGCGCGAGGTCGGCGCGGATGACCGCGTCGCTCTCCGCGGTCACGGAGCCGGTCTGCACAAAGCCGTAGTCAGGAAGCCTCACTGATTCGACGGGCGCGGCGGCTGCCAGCGTGCTCAGGGCGTTAGGGGAGACCCAGCCCTGGACCAGGGTCAGGTCGTCGGACACGCGCTCGACCGTCAGGCCGGCGGCGGTCAGCGCCTGGAGGACCGCGGCATCGGCGGCGGCGACTTTCACGTAGACCTGGACTTCGCCGGCGCCGTTTATCTTCATCATGTTGCCGTCGACAAGCGATTTCAGGTCGTCGGGAAGCTGGCCGGGCAGGTTGATGCCGTTGGGCTGGCCCACCAGCATGGCGTATGCGTTGGCGTCCCGGAGCTCTGCCAGTTGGGAGGCGAGCTTGGGGTCCTGATTTTGCCTCGGGATGGGCGGGAAGACCCTGGTGCTCGGTTGCAGAGGCGGCGCAATGGCGGTCGGCGCGGGCGTCGGCGCAGCGGCGGTCGGCGCGAAGAGCGACGGCGCAGCCACCTCCTGGCCGTCAGCCGTGTTTCCCGGCGCTGCGGGCGCGTTCTGTCCGGAGGCGAACGGACTACCCGTCCGGAAGTAGCCGATGCCAATCGCCAGCATCAACAACGCGCCGATGAGGAGAAAGCGTAGGGTTCGAGCGCACATGTTCCGCCTCCTGCGACTAACGTTACTACGAAAATAGCGGCGTAGTGGGCCTAAGTAAACTATCACGCGCGGCCAGACCCGTCAAAACATACGCGAGGCGTGCGCCAAGAGGGAGGTAGTTCCTAACCTGCGCGGGATGGTGAATCGATCTGCAAGATCAATCTCATCGCCCCGCTCGATAAGAACTAACGTTGCACCAGCGAATATCATCGCGATCATACCGCGGTCTGTCAAGTCCCCAGCCCGTCGCTTGTATGCGCTAAGTTATGGCGGGTCCGGAGCGGGACCTGAGACGCATTGCGCAAGTGGGGACTCTTGACAATGGAATAGAGTCGTGCCTATTATGTCGGCATTCCCGCCCTGGTCATGGTGGCGACTGAAGCGAGCGGCGCCCCGGCAGTTCTTTCGATGCGAATCCCATTCCCGCTCTATGGGAGAACCGTTCGGCGACGGTCGGCTACGCTCACTACGCGGATGGCGACGGCGATATCGACATTGGTGACGTCCCGCTAGTCCTTGCCGACCAGCCGTCGCTGCCGCAGTGGTACTGCCAGAGGCGGCAGACCAGCGGACAGGCAGCCCGACTACCAGAAGAAGGAGCTTCGAACGGACAAGGCTGTGCGCGCAGGCGTTGATTTCTCGACGGCGCCTCCCGGGACAACCGTCGCGGCGGCAGAGCGGGCCCTGGCCTGGGCGCCGCGCCTGGCGTGGCTCGCCTCGCTGGCGCCGTTCCTTCTCTACCTCAAGACGGCGGCGCCTACCGTCTACAACCTGGATAGCGCGGAGCTGAGCACCGCCGCCTGGACTGTGGGCGTTCCGCATCCGCCCGGCTACCCGCTGTACGTGCTGCTGGGGAAGGCTTTCTCCTTCATCCCCGTCGGCGACGTGGGTTATCGCCTCAACCTCATGTCCGCCGTCTTCGCCGGGCTGACGCTGGTCGCCGTCTATTTCATCGTGCTCCACCTCACGGGAAGCCGCGTCGCCGGCCTGACCGCGAGCTGGATGCTCGGCTTCTCGTATCACTTCTGGGCTGACGCGGTCGTCGCCGAAGTGTACACCCTCGATGCCTTCTTGCTCGCGTCGCTTGTGTTGCTGCTGCTGCGCTGGTCAGTCAGCGGCAAGGCGTCGACTCTTGCGCTCGCGTTCTTCGTCTGCGGCCTCGGGCTGGCTCACCGCACGACCTTCCTGCTTTGCTTCCCGGCCGTCGCGCTGTACATGGTTTTGAACCTTCGACGCATGGGTCGTCGCTGGTGGCTGGCGCCGCTGGCGATGCTGCCGGGCCTCGCCCTGTACGGTCTTCTGCCCCTCAGGTCTGCCACCGCGTCTCCCTATATCTGGGGCAGCTCCTACGATCTGTCCGGCCGGGCCATCGAACTGAACCTGGCCTCCCGGTCGATGCTCTGGTGGTTTGTCTCGGCGCGCGTATTCCAGCCGTTCACGCACGTCTACGACTTCAGGGGGTTCTTGTCGCAGCTCTGGGAGTTCGCGGGCTGGACCTGGCGGGGGTTCCTTGGCATCGGCGTCGTGCTGGCGTTGCTAGGCGTTCCCTATCTTTGGCGACGCAGGTGGCGGGAGACGCTGCTCCTGGCGTTCATTTTCATTCCTCAGACTGCTTTCTACGCGAACTATTCTGTCCCCGACAAGAACACGATGTTCTTGCCCTCATTCCTGGTGATCGCGGTGGCGGCGGGGGCCGGCGCCTGCGCTCTCCTGGCGCTCGCGCGTTCTGCTCTGAGGCGGCCCGCGCTCGGCGTCGCAGTGGCGACATGTCTGCTGATCGCGCCGACGCTTGTCGCTGCCGCCAACTACCGTCTCCTCAACATCAGCGGCGACTACCGCGCCCGCGAGCAATCGGTGTCGCTCTTCCGGCTCGTCGAGCCGAACTCCATCGTCATCGGCTGGTGGACGGACATAGCGCCGCTCGAGTACATGCAGCGAGTGGAAGGGCAGCGCCCGGATGTGTCGCTCATCGAGTCGTGGGCCGTCAACGGGCAATTCCTGGTGGACCTGGCGACGGCTAACCTTCCCGCCCGCGCGGTGTACGTAATGCACGACGAGCCGGCCCTCGACTCACGGTTTGACCTCCAGCCCGTGGGTAAATGGTACCGCGTGGAGCCGCGAGACCCGCCTTCGGCCAAGACAGGAGAAACACCATGAAGAAGTCTCTCATCAACCTGGCAGCGGTAGTGACAATCCTGGCAGCCAGCCTGACGGCGGCCGCCGCGGCTGCGTTTTGGGGCACGGACGTCGGGCCGCTTGACTGGGAGCGGCTGGTGGGAGAAAGCTACTATCCGCCGTCAACCGGGAGCATATCGGGCGTCGTGACGAGCGTTGCGGGCGGCCCTATCGCCGGCGCCCAGGTTTGCGCGATGGTCTTCTCCAGCAACTGCGCGTTCTCGGGCCCGGATGGGGCGTATACGATAACCAACCTGCCGGACGGCGATTACGTGGTCTGGGCCGGCGCCAGCGACTACATAGGCGAGTACTACGACAGCGTGCGCGACCAGGCCAGCGCTACGTCCGTCGCCGTCGTGGCGGGCGGGAATACCGCGGGCATCGACTTTGCGCTTTCCCTCGGGGGAACGATCTCCGGCGTTGTGACGGACAGAAGCGGCAACCCGCTCGATTCCGCTTATATTGACGCCTGCTTGTCCGGTAACTCCGGCCCTTGCTACGCGACGTATAGTCGCTCAGATGGCACCTATAAGATCACTGGCTTCTCCACTGGTACCTACACGGTCTTTGCCTCCAAGGGGGGCTACATTGAGCAGTACTTCAACAACGTTCGGGACTGGAATGCCGCGACCCCGGTTTCTGTGACCGAAGGACAGGATAGTCCCAACATCGATTTCAGCCTCGATCTCGGCGGCACGATTACTGGCGTCGTCACCGACGGCAGCGGCAACCCAATAGAGGGCGCCTGGATCGACGCGTGCCCTTACAGCGGTCCGGGCGACTGCATGGGCGGGAATACCGCTGCCGACGGCGCTTATGCGATCAGCGGCCTCGCCACGGGCGACTACCTGGTCAGCGCTTACGCAGAGGGCTACCTCCAGGAGTACTACCTGGACGTGCGCGACCCGTCGGCCGCCAGCCCAGTGCACGTGACGGAGGGGCAGAACACAGCCGACATCAACTTCAGCCTCAGCGCCGGAGGCAAGATCTCCGGGGTCGTCACCGATAGCGGCGGCAGCCCTATTGAGAGCGCCTGGGTCGACGCCTGCCCGTACGACGGGTACGGCTACTGCGGAGGCACCTCCAGCGGTTCGGACGGAAGCTATACGATTTCGACTCTGGCCTCAGCACCGGAGGCGAGATCTCCGGCACCGTCACCGATAGCGCCGGCAACCCATTACAGGACAGGTGGGTCGAAGCCTGCCCGTACGATGGGCCAGGCTACTGCGAGAGCGCCAGTACCGGCTCCGACGGGCGCTACACGATCGTGACGCTGGCCGCCGGCGACTACCGAGTCAGCGCTTGGGCGCAAGGCTACATTACCGAGTACTACAAGGACACGCGCGACTCGACTATCGCCAGCCCCGTACATGTGACGGAGGGGCAGAACACAGCCAACATTGACTTCAGCCTCGACACCGGAGGCAAGATCTCCGGCACCGTCACCGATAGCGGCGGCAGCCCCATTGAGGACGCCTGGATCGAAGCCTGCCCGTACGACGGGCCGAACTGCGAGGACGCCTACACCGGCTCCGATGGGCGCTACACGATTTCGAGCCTCGCCACCGGCAACTACAGGGTCGAGGCCGGCGCAAGCGGCTACATTCTCGAGTACTACGATGGTGTGCGGGACTGGAACGTCGCCACGCCGGTCTCCGCCGTGGAGGGAAGCGAAACCCCGAACATCGACTTCAGCCTTGACGCGGGAGGCAGTCTATCCGGCACCGTCACTAACGCCCAGGGTGTCCCCGTCCAGGACGCCTATGTTTGCGCCGAACCTTCCGACTTCATGGGGTCCAACGGCTGCGCATACAGCGGCCAGGACGGCGGCTACACGATCGGCGGGCTCGCCAGCGACAATTATGCCGTATACGCCGAGGCCGGTGGCTACGCGATAGACTATTACGACGGGGCGGCCAACTGGGATACCCTCACCCCGGTGTCCGTCCTCGAGGGGCAGGAAACGTCGGGGATCGACTTCAGTTTGCACGTGGAAGGCACCATCTCCGGGACTGTTTACGATTCCGCCGGCAAACCGATAGCCCGCGCCTGGGTCGATGTATGCCCATATCAGGCTTCCGGCGATTGCATGAGCGCTGAGACGATGGGCGACGGCACGTATTCCGTCGGGGGTCTTTCTACCGGCAGCTACGTCGTTGAGGCCGCCGCCGACGGATACGTTTGGGAGTATTACGACAACGTGCCCCGCTGGGGCGACGCCACCCCCGTATCAGTGACCGAGGGGAAGGATTCCCCTGGTATAGACTTCAGCCTTGACCTCGCCGGCACCATCAGCGGCACGGTCACCGATGGCACGAACCCGGTCAGCGGCGGCTGGGTCTGGGCCTGCTCAGACAACGACTGCAACTCCGCCTCCACAGCGCACGACGGCACGTACATCGTCACCAATCTCGCTGCGGACGACTACAGAGTCGAGGCTGAGGCCAACGGGTACTTGATGCAGTACTACAAGAACACGCCCGACTACGGCAGCGCCTCGCCGGTACATGTGAACCTGGGGCAGGAAACGCCGGACGTCGACTTCTCCTTGCAGGCGATCCCGACCCACGTCAAGATTGACCCGCCCGCCAGGACGATTTCGCTGGCGGCCGGCAGCTCCACAGTGAACGTGAAGATCGACAATGTGACGAACCTGGGGTCGTTCCAATTTGACGTCGTCTTCGACCCCGCCATCGTCCAACTGCAGTCGTTCGCCGAGGGTCCGTTCCTCAAGAGCACCGGGCGTTCTACGATCTGTTCATCGTCCGACATCGCGCCAGGCGCGAAGCGTTATGCCTGCGCGAGCGGTGGCAGCCAGGCGGGGCCTAACGGCTCCGGCGTTCTGGCCACACTCACCTTCTCACCTGTGGCGGCAGGCACGTCCGCCGTTGATCTGGCGAACTGGTCACTGGCCGACGCCACCATCGACGTCAACGCCATAGAGGCCATCTGGCAGAACGGTTCGCTAACGGTGGCGAACTGCGCCTACGATGCCGACGGGAATGGCATGATCAACATCCGCGACGTCCAGCTCGTCTTCGCCCACTGGCCGTCGCCGCCGCGCGTAATGGACGCGCGTTATGATGTCGACGGTGATGGCGATATTGATATTAGGGACGTCCAGTTGGTCTTCGGGCACTGGCCGTCGCCGCCGCGGACTTACTGCAAGTAGGAGGCACGAGGCGGAGGCGTCGAGGGGACTACGTTCATAGTCGCCGCCTTGTAGACTGCGGCCGCCGAGGCATTCAGACTGGGCGTGGGTAACGTCGAATGGAATCTGCCCCCAACGACTGCCCAATTCCGTGGGCGCTTGACAGCATGAGGCGTCAGGGGTAGGATCCTATAGCTTTTCCCCTTTGGACAAGGGACCCCCCCGCCAAGAAAGGATGGGCAAGGTGCGTCTTCGAAGTGCGACCCTGTTCTCAGTATTCGTCGTCGTGACTGCCGCCATGTGTGGGCTGGCGCTCTTGTTCGGCGGACCGGCGTCAACGCGGCCGGGCGAGCCTGTCGCTCACGCGCAACAAGCGACGCCAACCCCCACGGCCGCAGCAACGACAAACCCAAACTGTGGTCTGAGCGTCTCGAAATCAGCCAGCCCAGACACGGTGCCTGGCGGCGGGCAGATCACCTACACGATCACGATCGACAACAACGGCAGCGGCAGTGGTGACTGCACGGACCTAACGATCACGGACGTCATCCCGGATGACACCGACTGCACCGACGCCACTATCGTCGATTCATCCTCGGATATCTCCCCGGATGACTTCGATATCAACGGCTGCGACACGTCAGGGACGGTAACCTGGGATACCACCACCAACCTCGACACCGACGGCACTGTCGTCGCCCAGATGGTGGTGGACCTGACGTCCGGCGCCAGTGACGGCGACACGATCCACAACCAGGCCTGCGCCACTTCATCCGACGATCAGGCCGGCGAGTGTGACGACGTGAGCGTTGACGTGGCTGGCCTCGGCAGCATCTCTGGAACCGTCACGACCATCGGCACGGTTGTTTTGCCTGCTCAGCCAATTCAGGGCGCCACCGTGCGTGCCTGCGGGGACTCGACGCTCTGCACAAGCGCAACGACCGGTCCGGATGGTACGTACGTCATCTCGGATCTGCAGTCAGACACCTCGTATACAGTCGATGCCGTCGCTCCCGGCTACGAGAGGCTCTCCTATGATGAGGATGTCTGGGTAGACCCCGACACCACGACAAGCGGGATCGATTTCGCCCTCGGCACGGCCGGCTGGATCAGCGGCACGATAACTGATGCTGACGGCCATGCCATAGAGGGCGCCGACGTGGGGATCTGGTGGGGCAGCGTGTCACAGTCGAACGCAACCGCGACGACGGACGCAGACGGCAATTACCAGCTCCTCGGCGTTCCCCAGGGCACCTACGACGTTGATGCATCGGCCACCGGGTTCGCCTCAGAACTGTACAAGAACGGCCCCACTGACTCATGGGGCGCCACGCCGGTGCAGGTCATCGACGGCCAGGAAACCCCGGGCATCGACATCAGCCTCGACCCAGAGGCGACGATATCGGGGACGGTGATCCGGGCGAGCGACGGCCAGCCGGTTGAGGGCGCGGACGTCTGTACTTACGGCAGTTCCATTTATACGCCGTGTGCCTCGTCAGAAGCAGACGGGAATTATGTCCTGCACGGGCTGAGCGCGGATAGGTACAAGCTGAACGTTCACGCTGAAGGATACGTCGACGAATATTACGATGGTGTGATGGACGTCGGCGCCGCTACCTACATCTCCGTGGCTTCCGGCCAGAACATTACCGATATCAACTTCGAGCTCAGGACCGGCGGGACCATTTCCGGCAAAGTGACCGACAGTCACAGCAATGCTTTGGAGAACGTTGATGTTGAAGCTTGCCTCCAGGGCTTCTCCACGTTCTGTCAGTCCGCCTCCACTGATGTCAATGGACTGTACCAGATCGAGGGTCTGGCTGGAGGCAGCTACACGGTCCATGCGTCATCGTCAGAGAACTACGTGGAGCAGTGGTATAACAATGAGTCGTCCCAGGAAAGCGGCGATCTCGTACCGGTAACGGAGGGATCGGATACACCACACATCAACTTCGCCCTCCACACCGGAGGCACGATCTCAGGGCATGTGACAAACGAAGACGGCGACCCTGTGCCGGATGTCGACGTTTGGTCCTGGGTGAATCGTACCGACACCTATTACAAACTCGGCACCAGCGGCGACGACGGGTCTTATACGATAGCGGGCCTGGCAGCGGGCAGCTACACCTTCATCGCCCAGCCTTATGACACGTATGCCGACCAGTGGTACAACAATAAGCTCTCGCAGGGAGATGCTGACCTGGTGGCTGTCGCCGAGGGACAGGACGTATCATCCATTGACTTCGTCCTCGGCCCGGGCGGTTCGATATCCGGCACAGTCACCGACGACCACGGCGCGCCGATCCAGGACGCCGAGGTGACGGCCTGCCCTGCGGCTGAAGGTTTCTATTGCGGCAGCGCCACGAGCGCGGCGGACGGGACGTATACAATCACCGGCCTGAGCTACTACGACTATACCGTCTACGCCGACGCCACCGGATACGCGACCCAGTACTGGCAGAACTCGCCTTCCTACTCCGGGGCAACGCCGATACCGGTATCCGAGCAGAACCCGGACACGGTGGGAATAGACTTCTCACTCGGCGTGGAAGGGACGATCTCCGGCACAGTGACGGCCGGGGGAGAACCGGTCCAGCAAGCGCTCGTCCAGGCGTATGATCCCGCAGACGCGTCCCACACGGGGGTTTCCGTGTGGACGGACAGCGACGGGGCATACGTTCTGCACGGCATCGGCGCCGGCTCCTACCTGGTTACGGCGTATGCGGGCGGGTTTGCCGCCGAGTACTACAACGAAGCGCGCTGGGAGGAGGACGCAACGCCGGTTGACGTTGTCGCCGGCAATGATACTCCCATCAATTTCACACTCGAACCGGGCGGCGGTATCTCCGGGACTGTCACGGACAAGCACGGCAACCCCGTTGCGGGGGTAGCCGTATACGCATACCCACAGGACCACAACGAGCCCGGGTGGTGGGAACTGATGCAACTCCTCTTCGGCTCGTTCGTGAGCACTACGGAAAGTGACGGCACGTACCATATCCCCGACCTGGGGACAGGCGCCTACGCGGTGAAGGCGTCGGCGCACGGTTACGCGGATCAGTACTTCGATGGCGCCGCAGACAAGGCGCACGCCAGCGCGGTCACGGTCACCGAAGGCCAGACCACCGGCTCCATCAACTTCGTCTTCGGCTCGAGCTGCGCTTTCGACGTGGATGACGACGGCAACATCGACATCCGCGACGTGCAGCTCGTCTTCGCCCACTGGCCGTCGCCGCCGCGCGTAATGGACGCCCGCTACGACGTAGACGGGGACGGCGGCATCGACATCCGCGACGTTCAGCTCGTCTTCGCCCACTGGCCGTCGCCGCCGCGGACCTATTGCCAGTAGTCCCGACGGTGTAGAATCACAAAGCGAAGAGGAGAGGAGTCGATGGGCAGGGTGGTTTCTCGTCTGGCGCTTACAGTCGCGATTGCGGCCCTCTGCCTTCTGGCCGCGCGTCCGCTGCCGCTGCCCATAGCCGAGGGCGACGGCGCGGCCGTAACGATCGACCCGGCAGGCCAGAACGTCGCGCCGGGAAGCACCTTCAGCGTCGACGTGCGGGTCTCGGACGTCTCCAACCTGGGTGCGTTCCAGTTTGACGTCGTCTTCGATCCCGCCGTCCTCCAGGTGCAGTCGGTCACGGAGGGCCCTTTTCTCAAGGGCAGTGGCCGTTCGACGTTCTGTATGTCAAATGACCTCGCGGCAGGAACGAAGCGCTATGGTTGCGCGAGCGGCGGCACGCAGGCGGGGGCGGACGGGTCCGGCATTCTTGCCACGGTGACGTTCTCGCCGCTGGCGCAGGCGGAGTCCAGCATCAACCTGGATCAGGGCGAGCTCTACACTCCGATAGCCGACCCCATAGATGCGACCTGGCAGGGCGGCTCGGTGCGGATTGGGCAAGCGTCGAGCTCGACTGTGGCGCCAACGCTGCCGCCGCTTCCGAAGATCGCCGGGGGCGGGCAAACGCCGGCTTCGACGCCGGTCGCACCGCCGACGCCGCCCACGCCCGCCTTCAACGCGCAAGGAACGCCATTGGCGCCGGCCGCTCAGGCGACCGCCGCGACCGTCCCGTCCATCGCGTCAACGACGCCGGCTTCGGGCGTCACTCCGAACGCCGCCGGCCCGACTCACGCTGCCACTCCGCAGGGCGGAGCCGGGGCGGGCGCTTCCGCTTCCAACGTCGCAGGCAATTCGGGGACGAGCAGCGGTATACAGTGGAGCCTGTGGGGACCGATTATGGCGGTAGGAGCAATCGTCGTGCTCGGGTTGGCGTTCTTCGGGTTCAAATTGATCGCGCGGCGCCGCACCGGGTAACGTACTTCGAGGCACCGATGGTCGAGCGGGCGCGGGAGTGTGATTATTAGCCCAAAACTGGCTCTTGACAAGACCATCGCATACTGTTATCGTCGGAGCGGCATTCGCTTATGGCTTGCGATTGTGCCCCGAAGGTTTCGCGCCTTCGGGCTGCTACCGGAGAGGATTGAGTAGCGAAGAGCCTAGCGAGATTCTGGAAGGAGGGAATCCATGCGCAGAATCATTTCCCTTTCGGCGCTGGCAATCTTGGCCGCGGTCATCTGTCTTACGGTTGTTCGAACCCTTCCGCGTTCGAGCGCCGCAGACCCCACAGTCGTCTCGATTGACCCGGCGGACCAAACGGTCTCGCTGACGGGCGGCAATTTCACCGTAGACGTGGACGTCTCGGGCCTCACCACGAATCTCGGAGCGTTCACGTTTGACGTGGTCTTCGACCCCACGATCATTCAATTCCAATCGTTCACGCAGGGCCCGTTCCTCACGAGCACTGGACGCACGCCTATCTGCGGTGCACTGGAGATCGCGCCGGGCACCGAGCGCTACGGCTGCGGGAGTGGCGGCGCTCAAGCGGGCCCAACTGGTTCCGGCGTTCTTGCCACGGTCACGTTCTCGCCGTTGTCGGCAGACACAACTTCGATCGACCTGGCTAACGCCGAGATCGACGACGACACGCTGAATGTGAACCCGATAGCAGCCACTTTTGAGAACGGATCGGTAACGGTCGTCGAGAACACGGCGACACCGACCGATACGTGCACACCGACGCTCACGCCCACGCTGACGCCGACGCCCACGCCCACATTCACGTCGACGCCGACGCCGACCTTGACGCCGACAATCACGCCGACGCCAACGATCACTCTGACGCCAACGATCACTCTGACGCCGACGATAACGAACACGCCGACCAACACCAACACGCCGACGATCACAAATACCCCCGCGAGTACGCCCACCGGAACGCCCACTACGGTGGTGTTCCACCACCGCGCGCACACGCCAACGCCGGAAGCCACGGAGGTGCCCACAACGGCGCCGACATCTCCGCCGCCTCCGAACGTCATCGCGCCGGCGCCTACGTCGACGCCTTCCGGGGGCGTTGGGCCGGCACTGATTCCGCCGGGAACCGGCAGCGGCTCGGGCGGGGGATACCCATGGACACCGGTGGGTTGGCTGCTCATGGGGACCGCCGCCGCCGTGGCAGTGGCAGGCGGGCTCTGCCTGCGTCGCACGAGGAGGCACGATAGCTAACAATAACCTCCGAAGCCGGAGAGCAGGAAACCTGAGGTTACGAATCGATTCCCCGCGTCCAGTCCAATTGGGCGCGGGGAATCTGCATCTCGAATCCGGCATCGCCCGTCGGTCGCGCGGACCTGCTTCGCTCAGAGAGGAATAGGGTTCGCCTCGCGACTAGGCTGCGGGGAAGGCGGCGAGGCGTTCGTAGCGGGCGCCACCGGGCAACAGGAAGCTCCGCATCAGCGACACTTCCGAAATCGACATCGGCGGCATCTCCGGCAGCTTGTACGACGCCACAAGGTCCGCCAGGCGGCTCCGATCCTCGATGCCCATCTCGTCGGGAACACGCGCCAGCGTGAGGTGCGGCGCAAACGATCGGCTCTCGCGCGGGAAGCGGAGCGGCGCCAGCGCCGTCTCCACCGTCTCCGCCAGCGACGCCAGCTCTTCGACGTCGCCCGCCAGGCCGATCCATAGCACGCGCAGCCGCATTCGCCCGCCGAAGCTGCCCAGCCGGTCGAAGCGCAGGTTGAGGGTGAACGGCTCGACGATGGCGGCGGCGAGGGCATCGATGACGCGCTGCGCGTTCTCCGGCGACACGCCGCCCAGGAACTTCAGCGTCAGGTGAATGCCTTCCGGGCGCACCCAGCGCAGCCGTCCGGCGCCGCGCTCCCGGAGGTCCGATTGCACCCGGGTCAACGCCTCAAGCGCGTCGGGCGGCAGCTCGCAGGCGACGAAGAGTCGCAGGCCGCTTTCTTTCTTGTCTCTCATAGCGCCAGCAGCCGGCGGGCGTTCTCGCCGAGGATGCGGGCCTTCTCGGCGGCGCTCATTTGCGCCTCATTGCGCCTCATCGACCTCGTGCCGGCAGCGCGACTGCGGCAGCAGCGGGAAGTCGCTTCCGAACAGCACGCGCTCGGCCCCGACGATGTCGACGGCGCGACGGAAGACCTCCGGACGGTAGAGGAAGCGCGTCGCCGCCGTGTCGAAGTACGTGTTCGCCAGCGTCTCGTGGGCGCGACGCATCAGCTTGTAGAACGGCAGGCCGCCGCCCCAGTGCGCCGCGACGACCTTCGCCGCCGGCCAGCGCTCGATGAAGCGGTAGAGCGAGCCGAGCGACTGCCCCTCTTTGCCCGCGTATGCCGGCCCCACCGGCTCCGAGGCGTGGAACAGCAGCACGGCGCCGCTTTCGCTCGCCAGGCGGCCCAGCGGCCCCGACAGCGCCTTGTTGTCGAGGTCCCAGCCCTGGCTCTCCGGCCGCAGCTCGCCGAAGCCGCGCGCGCCGGCCGCCAGACAGCGCTCGATCTCGTCGACGGCGCCTTCGCCCGGCGCGAAGATGCAGAACGGGATGAGGCGCCCGCCGCTGGCCGCCGCCGACTCCAGGATGTAGTCGTTCGTGCGGCGGCAGAGGGCGGAGTCATGCCAGGCGAAATTGAGGACGACGCTCACGTCGACGCCCGCCTCGTCCATGCTGCGCAACAGGTCGTCGGCGGTCGCCAGGCGGGCATCGCGGCGCGCATACAGCTCGCGGAAGCATACCTCAAGCTGCAGGAGCTCGTCGCGCCTCTCGACGACTTCAGGTGGGAAGACGTGCGTGTGGAAATCGATGATCATGGCGTCGAAGCGGCCCGACGGGTCCTGCGCGCCGCCACTTCGTCGTAGAGCCGCTCGATGGCGTCGGCGACGCGGTCCCAGCCGAAGCCCGCTACTGCCTCGCTCGCCGTCCGGCCGAAGCTCTGCCGCAGCTCTTCGTCGGCGAGCAGCGCAGCGACGCGCTCGGCGAACGGCTCCGGCGACTGACGGCCGATAAGGTAGCCCGTCTCACCGTCCCGCACCGTCGCCGTCAGCCCGCCGACGCGCGAGGCAACGACGGGCGTACCGCAGGCCATCGCCTCCAGCGCGACCAGGCAGAAGCTCTCGTAGTGGGAGGGCACGACGCAGACGTCGGCGGCGTTGTAGTACAGGGGCAGCCTGTCGTGGCCGACGGGCCCCATGAAGCTGACACGGTCCGAAATCCCGAGGCCGGCGCTCAGCCTGCGCAGGTGCTGCGCCTCGTCGTTCGCGTTGCCGTCGCCGCCGACGACGACGAGCTTGAAGGCCGGCTCTTCGTCGAGGCGCGCCGCCGCGCCCAGGAGAACGTCGAGGCCCTTCAGCGGCTCCATCCGCCCGACGAACAGGATCATCTTCTCGCCGTTCAGCCCCAGCGACCGCCGCGCCATCTCCTTGTCCAGCGGCCGGAAGCGCGCCAGGTCGACGCCGCAGGGCACGAGCGCTATGCGCTCCGCCTCGACGCCGTAGATATCGATGAGGGCGCGGCGTTCGTGGTCGCTGGCGCAGACGATGGCGTCCGCCTCCCGCGCGACGCGTCGCTCCACCTCGTCGCGGATGGCCGGCTCATCGCCACCGCTGGCCCGTCGCTTGAGCTCGCCGAGCGTGTGGAACATGTTGACCAGCGGCACCTCCCAGCGCTCGCGGAGTCGCAAACCAAGGAGGCCGGAGAGCCAGTAGTGACTGTGGATGAGGTCGTACTCGACGCCTTCCGCCTGCTGGAACGCCAGCATCTCGCGCTCGAAGTCGCGCAGATGGCCGTAGAGCTGACGCTTGCCTTCGCCGCCCTCCGGACCCGCGCGCAGGTGGACGACTCGCACGTTCTCGGCGGGCGAGACGACGGCGGGAGCGTCGGGCTCAGCGCGTCGGGTGAAGACGTCGATGGCATAGCCACGGCGTCCCATCTCGCGGCTGAGCTCGCGCACGTAGACGTTCATGCCGCCGGTCTCCCGGTAGCCGAGCGGCGCCAGCGGCGACGTGTGGGCGCTGATAACGGCGATTCGCTTCACTGCGTCCTCTGTCTCATTGTAGCCTGAGTCAGGCCTTCTTGATAAGGCATCGATAGACCTGGTGGTTGCGGGCGCCGAGGTCGTACTTATACGGCTCGTTGCCGCGCAGGAAATCGAGGCGCCGGCGGCCGTCCTCGATGGCGTGGCGCAGGCAGCCCGCCTTCGACAGCAAACCGACAGCGACGTTCGAATAGCGCGGGTCGAAGCCACTGTTGTAGAGCAGCGTCTCCTGCGCGTCTTCGAAGCAGAAGACTGCGGCGACGCGCCGGCCGCCGAGCTCGAAGACGTAGAGGCCGGCAAAACCTTCCTCCGCCATCGCCGGGCCGATGCGACGGAAGAAGCGCTCCATTGTCGGCGTCATGAACTGCGCCTTGTCCGACTTCAGCGTCATGAGGCGCAGGAAATCGTCCATGCCTTCCGCGACCTCGGCCGGCGAGCAGAGGACGCGCATCTGCATCTCGCCGACGGTCGTCTCAAAGCGACGCATCTTACGACGCAGCTCGTGGCGGTTCTTGCCGGAGAGCGAATCGAGGTAGGCATCCCAGGCCGGCGGCAGGTCGAGCTGGGGGCAGGTCGCCTCTTCCTCCGCCGTCACGCTCCAGCCGCGCGCGACGGCGAGTCGCGAGAGCAGCGACGGCGTCGGCGAGTCCTCTCGCAGCCCCCAGAGCGCTATCTCGCGCCGTCCGCCCTCGAACAGCGCTTCGACGATCGCCGCGACGACGCCTTCTTCCTCGCCGGCGGCCAGCACGAAGTCCATATAGTCGCAGATGTTGTGATCGCCGAGGAAGGTGACGCGCTCGCCTTCGTCGAGCAGCGAGGCCAGCCCGACGAGGCGGCCGCCGTCCCGGACCGTCAGGAAGAGGGCGTCGGCCTGGCGGTCGAACTCCTGCAGCCAGACCTCCTGCCAGCGCGGGTGGCGGAAGACGTCGCGCGCCCTGGGCGGCGACAGGAGCGCCAGCCACTCCTCGCGCACGGCGTCGAACGGTTCGAAGGCGACGGCGTAGCTCATGGGGAGTCAGCCCGCGCGGCAGGCGACGGGAAAAGCGGCGTCAGGGGGCGTAGCGAAGAGCGATGCTTCCGGGATCGCATCCCTACCTCCCGGGAAACGGGCCGTCGATTACCGAGGCAGTTATCGATTCTAGCAGTTGCCTCCGCGCCCGACAACCTGGGCAAGTCGGGCCAGAAAGGTGCGATGGACAGAGTCGCGGACCCGCCAGGAAGCGAGCGCCCTGAGCAGCTAGGGAGGCAGCGATGGTGTGCTGGGCGAAGCGATGAAGGGTGTGACTGTGTAATGAACGG
>JBEKXP010000016.1:0-23547 GCA_049511815.1 Dehalococcoidia bacterium | reverse complement strand
AGACGGTGTTCTCGACCATGGACAGAGTGGCGCCGCTCGTGGCGAGGCCCTACTTCCTAGATCACCGCCAGTTGGACATGATGACCGAAGGCCTGGCCCAGGTGTCGGCTACGTCAGACCCGCTTGTTACAGCCCGGGCCACGGCGTCGCTCAACACACACTTGCGAATTCACCTCGACAAAGAGGACGTACATCTCTATCCGATTCTGCGCGAGCGTACCCTAGCGGACGAGCAGGCCTCGATAGTCGGAACGATGGCCGGGGAAGTGCCGCCTGAGCGACAGCCCGAACTCATACGCTGGTGGTTCCCCCTGGTAGGACTCGATGATCAAGAGGTCACAATCAGCGTCTGGAAGGCGCTGATGCCTGAGCAGGTGTTCGTCGGCATGAAACCGCTCATCCAAGACGCCATTGGACAAGATTGGGCGGAGCTGACGCGGCTAATCCCAGGACTAGCCTAGCCTGATTGCATTTCCCGCCCCTCCGCCGGCGACGAGCAGAGCAGTCCGCCTTCGATAGACACGATAACTTTCGGGGTCTAGCTGTGGACGGGGAAGCTGAGATGGCACGCTATAAGCGACGCCATCACTCGTTTGGCAGCGGTTTTGGTGGGCGATGCAGGGCTCGAACCTGCGGCCTTCTGGGTGTAAAGCATCTGAGCCTGAGCGCGTGCATCAGATTCAGCACCCCCGAGCGAAAACGCGGAAGTTATCATCTGGAAAATGGGCCATTAGTCGCGGCTGCGACTAGTCCCAGTAGAAGCTCTGCGCAATGGCTTCATAATTGGACGGGCGAAAGGCAGCGCAGTCTACAAAGCAGCCTTGCGTGCCCGAGTCTCGGGTGCAGCATGATCTCTGAGCCGGCTGCATTCCGCGAGAACCGGCCCTCTTATGCGCGGAGCTTCTGCCGCCAGCCCTTAGCCTGCCCGCCGGCGCCTCCTCGCGTACCAGCCGCCCGCCATGAGCAGCAGGACGGCAGCTCCGGCTACACCCGCCAGCGCCGCGTACGGTGGAGACGAGGACCCGCTCGCCGACCGTGTTGCATCCGGAGGCTCTGCGATGCCGCCGACTGCGGGTGCGGCCCCCGCCGAGCAACACACCTTCGTTCCGTAGTCGTTGGTGCCGTCGCAGTCCGCCACGTGGGCGTTGGTGCTGCCGGAGATACTTGCCAGGCAAGTGTAGCCGCTGGTGCAGCTCGATGCGTACTGGCAGGTAATTGTTGTACCGGTCGCCGACAGGCACGCCTGGGTCGTGTAGGTCATGTCCGACGCCTCCGCCACATGCGCGTTGTCCGTTGCCGATAGCTTCAGTACCGTTGCCGATGGCCACAGTACCGTGGGCGATAGCGTCAGTACCGTGGCGTCGGGACCGCCACAGGACGCGCTCAGGCCCGCCGGGCCGCTGCAACACACCACGTCAGGGTAGCCCGAGCCGGCCGCCGTTCCCGCATGCGCGTTGGCCAGCGCCGACATCCGAAACACGGCCACCTCGCCTGCTCCATTACATGACGCCTTCACACTGCATGCCAGCCCGCCTGCGGACGAGACAGAGCCACCGCCCAGCGGCCAGTACCCACGGAGCGCGCCCGCCAGCACAGCGAGGAGCAGGGCCGCGAATAATGCTGCTCGTCTCATCGCTTGCCTCCCGTGCGGCGGCGCTGCACCAGGACTAGGCCCGCCACCAGCAGTCCACCGATAGGCAGCCAGCCGATGCTCAGGCCGGAGGAGAACAGTCCAGCCGATGCGCCGTTGCTGCTGCTGCTCGTCCCGTTTGCCCCTTCCAGCGCCGTCACCCGCGCGTCCAGGCTGTCAAGCCCTTGCTTGAGGGAGGCGTTCTCGTCCTCCAGTGTCTGGATGCGGCTGGCCTGCTCCTGGGAGAGCTGGTAGAGCCCCTTGATGCCGGCCAGGGCCACGCCGTCGGCGTCGACGGTTGTGATGCCCGTGTCGCTCTCGCCCAGGCCGAAGGCGGCGGAGAAGTCCTGCGCTACCGGCCCCATGTGACGGATCGAGGGGTCCTGGGCCTTGTAGTTCCAGGTGGTGACGGGGACATTGGCCAGACTGGCCAGCACCTCCTGGCCGTCCACCGGGGTGAAGTTGTCCTTCAGGTTGCGGTCGCTTATCGTGGTCCAGGAGCCGTCGTTGGCGTACAATGCCACGCCTGCGGTTGCGGCAGCGTTGGAGTAGAAAAAGGTGCCGCCCGAAGCGCGCGCTAAGAACTGGTTAGGGTAATTTGAGGCTAGGACTGCGCCGTTGGAATCCGCCCAGACGAAGGACCCCGAGGCGTTGGCTTGCGCATTGAGCCCCGCCGCGAAGCTGTAGTCTCCCAACGCGGTGTTGCTGTTGCCCCCCGGCACGGTGGCAAACTGGCCGCTGGCGGTGTTGCTAATGCCCCCACCGACGGTGGAGATGTACCCGCTGGCGATGTTGTCAGTGCCCCCGCCGACGGTGGACCACATGTAGCCCGCCCGGTTGCCGTCGCCGCCGCCCACGGTGGTGCTGGTACCGCTGGCGGTGTTGCCGTAGCCCCCGCCGATGGTGTCATTTCCGCCGCTGGCGGTGTTGCTCACGCCCCCGCCGACCGTGGCATCGGCACCGCTGGCCAAGTTGCCGCCGGCCCCAAAGAGGTTGACGCCGCCCCCGCCGACGGTGGCGCCCGCGCCGCTGGCCGCGTTGGATTGGCCCCCGCCAACGGTGGCGTAGGGGCTGTCTGTGGTGTTACCATCTGCGTCGCCTGCCTGGTTGTTTCCGCCCCCTCCCACCGTGCCGTAGTTGTCGGTCACGCGGTTGGCGGTACCAGTGTTGCCGAGGGTAGTTTCCCCACCTCCTGCAATTGTGGCGAAGTCGGCGCTGGCGGTGTTGCCGACGCCCCCGCCGACGGTGGCGCCCTGGCCGCCGGCCGTGTTGGAGACGCCCCCGCCGACGGTGGAGGCGAGATTGCTGGCGGCGTTGGAGATGCCCCCGCCCACGGTGGAGGCGAGACTGCTGGCGGCGTTGGAGGCGCCCCCGCCCACGGTGCAGTCGTTGCCGCCGGCGGTGTTGGCCCACCCTCCGCCGACGGTGTCGTTGATGGCGTCTGTGGTCGTGCCCGCGTTGTCGCCTGCCTGGTTGTTTCCGCCGCCCCCTCCCACCGCGCCGCCGTTGTCGGTCACGCGGTTGGTAGAGCCGCTCATCCCCCCGCCGCTGATGGCGGCCCCGTAGGCGCCCGCAGTAACGCTATTTCCGCTGTAGCCCCCGATGACGTTGGGGCTGGTGGCGTTGGGCTCCAGGCGCAGGGCGCGGGCGCCGTTCACCCGCAGCTCCAGGGCCTGGTTCCCAGTGGTGCCTAGCCAGTACGTGTTGACAGGCGAGCCGCTGGTGCCGTGGTTCTCAATCTCGGTCCAGAGATGCCCCGGGTTGGGCGCGCCCGGGCTGGCGTTCGGCCCTGCCGCCGCTGGGCGCACCCCCAGGGCGATGACTAAGGTCGCCGCGCACAGGGCCAGGCCGACGACCAACGCCGCCACCGGGATGACGATGATTCTGACGCTCTTGGGATGCCACATAGTGATACCTCCTTTGGGCTAGTTCCTGCTCTTGCCGGCCGACGAAACGAAGACGCGAATATACGGCGAACGGAAGCGGAATCGAGTGGCTCGGTTGTTACGCCGAGGCCGCGGGGGAACCCCGCAAGCGTCCTACTTGCGTGTCACATACAAGGGAGACGGCCACACGCCAGTGGCCAGGGCTTTAGCATCATATGGGCCTGGGAGAGGTCTGTCAAGAGTGTTCGCGGGCAACTATCAAAGTCGCTATCAATGAGGCTACATCCTGCGCGAATTCACGCGTGGAGGCTAGAACCGCTGGCCTTCAGCTATTCCCGTGGGAAACGGGTGCCGGCGGGCGCGTGCGGCCCTGAAGGGCCACGCAACCGCCCTCTCAGTTGCCTTTCCGAATTGCGACGAGATAGTGGCTGCAGAGAAAGGGAGCCGTCTCCAGGACGCGGCAGAGAGTCCAGGAAATCGAAGCCAACCTTCGTGACAGCGGCGGTGCCAGAGTAATCCTGCGGGGTGTCAATTCACATGCGGGAAAAAGTCGGCGCACCTCGCCCAGCCGCAGGCCCGATACGTCATGATTCGTAGGGTTCCATATGAAGTCGTACAGGATGACCAGACCCTGAGGTCGCAAGACACGCAGCGATTCGCTGGCTATGCGTGTTCTGGCGTCGCGATCGAGAACGGAGGAGAGAAGCGTGAACGCGAGACACACGTCGAACGTTTCGTCCTTGTGAGGCAGCTTCTCCGCATTGGCGATGGAGAAGCTGATACCTGGATTGCGCTGGCGGGCTCTCTCTATTCGCTCGGGCAGCAGGTCGACTCCGCAGAGAAGGGCGGGGTCGGCGCCGTAGCGGACCAGGTCGTTCAGCACCTCTCCTGAACCGCAGCCGATATCGAGGGCGCGACTCTTCGTTAAGGCGAGTTCTTGCTGCCGAAGAAGGGCGAGAAGCGCACGTTCACGGCGCTGGAAGAGGTAAAGGTTCGCGGGATCGAGAAGAGAGTACCTCTCGTCCAGGCCGAGGCTGCGCCGGCGGTCGTATGCTTTTCTGATGCGATCTATCTCGTTCAACAGCCGCGTCCTCGAACGACGAAATTCGCTCGGCAGCCAAAGAAGCCCTGGCGCGAGGGTTTTCCCAGCGTCCTTCATCTTACGCCTGAGCTGGGGCTAACGGCGAACGGCAACATGAGATGCCGACACCGAGTGGGGCGGGCCTGGCATGCAAGGACGCGCCGGCTTCGCCGAACAGATGGATGCTTGCCCGACAGTCAGGGTGGGGTCCGGTCGTCACATGTCACGCGGGCAAGACCGCAGGATTCGTCCTCGCTGCTACCGGAGTGCCACTTCCCTCTTGGAAAGACCCCGCTCACCGGCTACGATCAAATCGCCATGCTCGGAGGAAAAAGACCCGCAGCCGAAGGCTCGCCTCGGAGAGCCGAAGCCCCGCGTAGGAGAGGTGCCCCTGAGGGCAACCTTAACGCCCTCAAGACCGGGCGTCACTCCAGGCAACTGCTCGCCCTCACCGAGGTCCTGCTTGCCAGCCCTGCCATGCGCCCTATCCTCCTCAAGATGCTTGAACAGAGGAAACGTGGCGACCGCACCCTTCAGAACGCCTCCAACGACATGGCGCGCCGCATAATTCGCAGATCAATTAAGCAAAACGCGCTTCCCCAGATTCGGAAAGCGCGTGTTTCTAAAAAACAATAACAATCAGAGCGGAATGCTTCCGTGCTTCCTCCGCGGCGTCGAGTCCGACTTGCCGCGCAGCATCTCCAGCGCCCGGACCACCTGCCAGCGCGTCTCCCTCGGGTCGATAACGTCGTCCAGATAGCCGCGTTCCGCTGCCACGTACGGGCTCGCGAAGCGCTCCTTGTACTCCTGCACTAGCTGCGCGCGCAGCCCCTCCTTGTCCTCCGCCGACTGCAACTGGTTCCGGAAGATGATGTTCACCGCCGCGTCCGGCCCCATCACCGCTATCTCCGCCCCCGGCCAGGCGTAGTTCACGTCCGCCCGCAGGTGCTTCGACCCCATCGCCAGGTAAGCCCCCCCATACGCCTTCCTTACGATGACCGTCACCTTCGGCACGCTCGCCTCCGCGTACGCGTACACCAGCTTCGCCCCGTGCGTGATGATCCCGCCGAACTCCTGCGCCGTCCCCGGCAGGAACCCCGGCACGTCGACGAAAGTGACCAGCGGGATGTTGAACGCGTCGCAGAAGCGCACGAACCGCGCCGCCTTCCGCGCCGCGTCGATGTCGAGCACGCCCGCCAGGTACAGCGGCTGGTTCGCGACAACGCCCACCGTCCGGCCCGCCATCCGCCCGAAGCCCACGACCACGTTCTGCGCGAAGTGCCGGTGCACCTCCATGAAGTCGCCCCCGTCGACGACCCGGTACACGACCTCGCGGATGTCGTATGGCTTCGTCGTGTCCTCCGGCACCAGGTTCAGCATGTCCTCCGCGCGCCGGTGGGGCTCGTCGCCCAGGTCCAGCAGCGGCGCGTCGTCCACGTTGTTCGACGGCAGGAAGGAGAGCAGCCGTCGCACCTCGTGCAGGCACTCCTCCTCGCCCTCGATGGCGAAGTGCGCGACGCCGCTCCGACTGGCCTGAGTCATCGCGCCGCCGAGCTCCTCGTGCGAGACCTCCTCCTGCGTCACCGCCCGGATAACGTCCGGCCCGGTGATGTACATCTGCGACGTCGTTTGCACCATGAAGATGAAGTCCGTCATCGCCGGCGAATAGACGGCGCCGCCGGCGCACGGCCCCATGATCACCGATATCTGCGGCACGACGCCGGAAGTGAGCGCATTGCGCACGAAGATGTCCGCGTAACCCGCCAGACTGGCGACCCCCTCCTGAATGCGCGCGCCGCCCGAATCGTTCAGCCCGATGATCGGGCAGCCGGTCTTTACCGCCATGTCCATCACGCGGCAGATCTTCTCGCCGACGACCTCCGACAGCGAACCGCCGAATACGGTGAAATCCTGCGAGTACACGAACACCTGCCGCCCGTCGATCCGCCCGTAGCCGGTGACGACGGCGTCGCCCGGGAAGCGCTGACCATCCGCGCCGAACTCCGTAGAGCGGTGGACCACCAGCGTCTCCAGCTCCGTGAAGCTGCCTTCGTCGAGGAGGATGTCGAGGCGCTCGCGGGCGGTGAGCTTACCGCGGGCGTGCTGCGCGTCGATTCGCTGGCGGCCGCCGCCGAGGCTCGCCTGTTCTTTGAGTTTGCGGAGTCGCTCCAGCTTGTCTCCAACCGACATTTGCTGCGTCTCCCAGCGCAGTAGGTCTAGCGTTAGGGGCGGTTACGGGACACGGGCGCTACCTTATCCTACCGGCGTGTCCTCCGGCGGCACGGGCGTATCCGCCGGTTCTGGCGTCGTGGACGGCGGCGGAATGACGAGCACGTCGCCGACCTGTAGGCTCCGCAACGCATCGACGGTCGTATGGTTTGCCGCCGCCAGCTCGTCTACCGTAACGCCGAACTGCAGCGCGATGTCATTGGCGTTATCACCGGACTGGACGGTGTACGTCGTCTGTCCCGCCGGCGCCGCGGTGGTCGCGGCCGGCATCGCTGTCGCGGCGGGAGCCTCTGTTGGCGTTAGTTGGCCCGGCGTTGGCGTTTCGGCGCCAGCTCCAGGCGTTGGCGTCTTCGTGCGACCCGCGGCGGGCGTGGCAGTCGCCTCGCTGGCCGAACTGCTGCTCGCCGGTATCTTCAGCACTTGCCCAACAGAGAGGTCGTTGCTCGTCAGACCGTTTGCCGCCATCAGCTCGTCTACGGTCGTCCCTAGTCTGTCGGCGATCGCCGAGAGCGAGTCGCCGGACACGACGGTGTACGTCGAGCCGCTTACCTGCGGCGCGCGCGTCGGCGTCCCACTGATGATCAGGGGATCGGGTAGGTTCGCCGGAAGCGTGGCCGTCGGCACCTTGCCCGGATCGATGCGGCTCGAGGGCGAGGACTTCCCGCCGCAGTCCCACGCCATGAGCGCAAGCAGCAGCAGCAGAGGGAAGAGAACCGCGGTCCCGAGCTTCACGAAGCAGCCTCCGGCAGGCTGGATGTTACTACAGCGCCGTCACACCGACAAGAGGTCGCATGGGATCGAAAGCATGCCCGACGTGCGGAATCAGCGGGTGCGCCGCTTCTTGAACCAGCTCTGCAGCCTGTCGAGCGGGCGCGGCTGCGAGAGGTCGACAGGTTGCCCCCGCCAGCGCTTTTCGGGCGTCTGCCGGTTCGTGACGAAGGAGATGACGATGGTCACCGCCAGCAGCCCCAGCCCCGCGAAGAGCGAGTACTTGCCGACGGTGCTGGAACGAAAGGCGAAAGCGATGAATATGAGCACCAGCGACACGATCATCAGGTGTCCCAGCGAAACGCGCGCGAAAAAGCTCGCCAGCCGTCGCCCCAAACCGCCGACCCGCTCGCCGAGCCGGCGGCGCAGGCGCGTTGTCGCCTTCTGCTCCGGAATGAATTCGTCCAGCTTGTTGAGAAGGTCTTCAATCTCGCGCTGAAGCTGGTCCGCCATCTGTCCTCTTCCCGGGGGTACTTTCCATAAGCCTATTCTACACTCTCCAAGAGAAGGGAATCCACGTTGCGACGCAGCTTTTCACAATTCCTGCACGCGGGCGCGAATCAGGCGCGCGCGAAGGCTGCACACCTAGTCGAGCGGGTTCATGACGAGGCCGGCGGGTAGCTTGGGGTGAAAATAAGTGGACTTTTGCGGCATCCGTTCGCCGGCGTCCGCCAGCGCCAGCACGCCGTCGACCGGCGTCGGGCGAAGAAGGAAAGCAAGGCGATATGAGCCCGATCCGACGAGTCGCAGGGCCTCGTCGGCGTCGTGAGTAAACGCCAGCGAGCCGTCAGCAGCGGCACGCTGCTGGTCGAAGCTCAGAATGCCGCGCAGCACGACCTCCTGCAGGACCGCCGCATCAAGAGAGCGCCAGGAAGCGGGTGTGTCGGCCGGCATGGCGTCTGCGATAGATGCGGTGTCGCGGACATGGGCGACGAAGAGCTGCCCGCTCTCCGTCGCCAGCGCAAAGGCCGCCCGCTTCGCGCTCTTCGCCAGCAGCAACGACCGCAACTCCGGCCAGCCGCGCGCCACGTCGCTCACGTCTTCTACGACGAAGGATCGCTCCAGCCGGGCTGGCAGGTCATCGGGGACTGACACGTCTTTCAGCAGGCGATGCGTCGGAAGCGCCAGCAGTCCCGGGTCTTCGCGGGCCACCAGCGCCATCAGCACGAAGTTCTCCGGCTCGTCGCCCGTCCACGTGCGCGAGCGCCGCTCTTTCAGGTACGCCAGCGCCGTCTCGTAGCGGTGGTGGCCGTCGACGACGTAGAGCGTCTTCTCTCGGATCAACCCTGCCAGAGAGCCCGTCGTCGCGCCGTCATCGATGCGACGGACGCTATGCTCCTCGCCCTCGCTTCTCGCCGTCGCCAGTGGACGCGCTTCGCCGGCCGCTTCGATTGCCCCTCGCACGCGGGCGTCCTCGTCGCGGTATAGCGCCATGATGGGGCTGATATTGAGGCGGGTCGCCTGCAGAAGCTGGAGGCGGTCCTCCTTTGGCTCGCTGAGCGTGTGCTCGTGCGGCCGGATTGGCCCTTCGTCCCAGTCGTGCAGCCGGACGCGGGCCAGCAGCCCTCGCCGCGTCAGGCGCCGTCCGTCGTGCTCGAACTGCTGCTCGTGGACATAGAACGACTCCGACGGGTCGCGGACAAGGACGCCCCGGTCCAGCCACTCCCGCAGCGTCGTCGCCGCCCGCGTGTAGCGATTGTCCGACGGGCCGTCGTCCGGCCCAGATTCTCCGCACTCCAGCCGCACGACGTTGAGCGGGCTGCGGCGGTACAGCTCCTGCTGCTCCGCCGGCGAGATGACGTCGTACGGCGGGCAGATCAGCGCCGAGAGATCGGTTTCGGCGTAGCGCAGGCCGCGAAAGGGAAAGACTTCTGCCACGTGGCTCCTGTTCGTGACGCAATGGGGCGAATTGACCGCAATCCGAGGCCCTACCTAGAATGAGCCTAGAGCCAGCATACCCACGGAGCCGCTGATGGTCTACAATTGCGCTTTCTGCGACATCATCGACCGGAAGACGTCGGCTGAGATCGTCTTCGAGGACCAGGACGTCGTTGTCTTCCGCAACCGCCTTCGTTGGGTGCCCGTGATGCTGCTCGTCGTCCCGCGAAAGCATGTGACGCAACAGGAGCTGTGGCGTGACCCTGGACGCGTCGCCGAGGTGGCCACGGCGATGGGCGAGAAGCACTGCCCGAACGGCTTCCGCCTGCTTTCCAACTTCGGCTTCGACGCGCTGCAGACGCAACTGCACGGCCACATCCACGTCCTCGGGGGCATCCGGCTGGGCGAATACGCCTAAGTCGGTTGAGCCGACGCCAGTGCTTGCGCCGCCAGCAGTTCCTCGATACCCTTGCCGGCGAGCCGCAGCACGTCGTCTAGGCGTGTCCGCGGGAAGGGCGCGCTCTCCGCTGAACCCTGCACCTCGACGAACTCGCCCGAAGCCGTGAGCGCAACGTTGAAGTCGGCTTCGGCGCGCGAGTCCTCCTCGTACGTCAGGTCGAGCAGCGGCATGCTGCCGACGATGCCCACGCTGACGGCGGCCAGGGCGTCTCGCAGCGGCATCGTCGAGAGGAGGCGCCGGGCTATCAGCTTCTCGCACGCCTGGCGTAGCGCCACGTAGGCGCCGGTAATCGCGGCGCAGCGGGTCCCGCCGTCGGCGCGGATCACGTCGCAGTCGACCGTAAACGTGCGCTCGCCGAGGACGTCGAGCCGCGTCACCGCCCGCAGCGCCCGGCCGATGAGTCGCTGGATCTCGTGCGTCCGCCCGCCGACTCGCCCGGCAGTCGCCTCCCGCACCATGCGCGTGTTCGTGGAGCGCGGCAGCATGCCGTACTCAGCCGTCACCCAGCCGCTACCGCCGCCTCGCTCACGCAGAAACGGCGGCAGCCTGTCCTCGACGCTGACGGCGCAGAGGACGGTTGTGCCTCCCTGCTCGATGAGCGCTGAGCCTTCGGCGTTCGGCAGGAAGCCCGGCGTTATGCGCACGGGTCGAAGTTGGTCGGCCCGGCGGCCGTCAGCTCTCTCCACGCTGCCCCTTTCGCGGTTTGGAGAATCGAAGGGAGTATAGCACCCTAGTTCGCTGCTGAGAAGCGCGACGGCAGCGGTGGCGGGTCGCGCTCCGGAGTGATCCACAACCGCTCGCCGTCCGTCGAGAACGTGATGTCGCCCTGCTCGTCCGTCCGGTAGACGATGCTCTTGTCCAATCGCTGCAGCGTCTGGTCCGCCGGATCGCCGTAAGAGTTGTTCGCGCCGACGGAGATGACCGACACCACCGGCTGTACGGCATTGACGAACTCCTGCCCAGACGAATATGCGGAGCCGTGGTGCGGCACCTTTAGCACCGTCGCCCGCAGGTCGGCGTGCTCGGCGAGCAGCGCCATCTCGCCCGGCGTCTGGATGTCGCCCGGCAGGAGGAAGCTTACGCTCCCCCAGGTAAGCTTGAGCACCAGCGAGTTGTTGTTTGTGTCGGCGTCCGTGCCCGAGAGCAGCGGCTGCGGCGGGCCAAGCACCTGCAGGCGAATGTCGCGCCCCAGGTCAATCCAGCCGCCCGCTTCGACCTCCTGGTGCGGTATTGCCTTCTGGTCCAGCACGCCGTCCCACTCATCGATAAGCGCATCATCAGTCTGAATCGGCGCTTCGATCACCTGCCCGATGCTGTAGCGCTGCGCGACGGTGATGAGGCCGGTGAGGTGGTCGGAATCGGTGTGCGTCGATAGCACCACGTCCAGCTTTCGGTCCCAGAACGGCAGCGTCTCGTCCAGCGCCCGTTCCACCGTTGCTCCGTCCGGCCCGCCGTCGATGAGCAGCTTCTGCCCGTCCGGCGTGCGGATGAGAATCGAATCGCCCTGCCCGACGTTGAACATCTCCACCGTTAACCGTCCGTTCGGCGCCAAAAAGACCGCCGTCCAGGTGAGCACCGCTGGCAGCGCCAGCGCGCCGGCTAGCCACACCGTTGGAATCGCCCGCAGCGGTCGCGCCGGCAGCGCCAGGACACGTCGCAGCGGACGCTGAATGCGTTGTAGCGCCTCGCTTCCCGGCCGGCGGCGGCTCAGCGTCCAGGCGAACGCTGCGAGCACGACGTACATGGCCGCGCATTGCTCCGCGTTGAACCGGGCAAGCTGCAGCGACGCGAACGGCAGCGCCGCGAAGAACCGTACGCCGGTCGTCATGTAGGTCAGGCCCGCCCAGGCGAAGTAGCCGAGGAAGTGCGCCAGCGGCTGGCAGACCAGCCCGGCCAGCGCGACGGGCATCGAGCTGAGCATGATGAACGGCACCGACGGCAGCACGACCATGTTCGCTGGCAGGGCGACGAGCGACACCCGCTGGAAGTGAAGCGCGATGAGCGGCAGCGACGCCAGCGAAGCCGCCGCCGTCACCACAGCGATCTCGAACAAAGCGCTCAGCGGTCCTTGCTCGAGGTGCGCCTGCAGCCCGCCGAATCGCTGCGATGCACCGACGGCGCGCTCTCGAAGGAGCGGCACGAGCACGATAAGGCCGGCCGTTGCCGCAAAGCTAAGCTGGAACGAAATGTCCGTCACCACCGACGGCTGCAGCCCCGCCATCACCGCGCCGGCGAGCAAAAGCGGTGTCGGGCCGCTGTTGGGCCGGCCCAGGACCGTTGCGAAGATGTACAGCCCGCCCATGATCGCCGCCCGCAGCAGGCTGGGCGAGACGCCGGTCAGCAGCACGTAGCCGCCGATGGCAAAGAGCGCCAGCAGCGCCGCCCGTCGCCGCCCGATCAGCCATGCGAAGGCGCCGATGCAAAAGCCGGCGACCAGCGTCACGTTGTAGCCGGACAGAGCGATGATGTGCGAGGTGCTGGTGGCGTTCAGGTCGTCTTTCAGGTCCTGCGGCAGGGCCGACCGCTCTCCCAGCAGGATCCCCTGCGCCAGCGCCGCCTGCGGCTGCGGCAACGCCTCTGCCAGCGCCGCCGAAAGGCCCCGTCGCAGGCGATGAGCCCCCAGCAGGATCGCGTTCCCCTGGTTGGAGCCCGTCGCCGTGACCTTCGGGTAGTCTGCGATAGAGCTGATGCCCTGCTGCGCCAGGTATTGCGGATAGTCGAAGTTGGGCAGCGGGCTCGGCGAGGTGAGCTTGCCGGTTATCTCCAGCGCATCGCCGTAGCGGTGGCGCGGCGCCGTCGACGGCTCCCACAGCAGGACGCCGCCGTTAATCTGCTGCCGGTCGCCGCCGTCCGGCTGGAGCAGCGTTGCGCGCAGTCGCGTCGAGATCGCGCGCCCGTGCTCCTCCGAGTCGTCCGCCGCGACCGCCTGGAACGTGACTGCGCTGCCGTCGTTGAAGGCGGCGATGCCACCGGCCGTCGTTGGCGTGCCGCTGGCCTCGAAGCGGAAGAAAGCGCCCGCAAACAGCCCGCCGCAGGCAAGGGCCAGCAGCGCCACGCGTGGCCGCCGCTGCACAAGGTTGGCGACGATGGCCGCTGAGCAGACGGCGATTCCCGCGTCGGCCGTCCTCATCGCGTCCCAGCCCAGAGCGGCGGTAACGGTACCGAAGAGCCAGGCGGCGGCAAGATAGGCCAGCGTCACGGCGTCGCCACCGTGATCAGGTCCTTGATCTTGTTATAGGTCGCGGAGGGAATGAGTTTGCGCGACACCAGCTCGTCAGCGCTGCCGAACGGTCCGGCCGACTGCCGCGAATCGACGATCCGCTGCGAGTAGACCGCACCAATGCCCGGTAGCGCATCCAGCTCCGCCGCGCCTGCCGTATTGATGTTGATCTTCTCTCCGGGGGCGAGAGGCGGAGCGGTTGGCTCGGCTGTAACCGATGCCCCTGCGACGCTGCTCACGCTCGGCACGATGACTTGCCCCTCGTCGTGGACCCGCTCCGCCAGGTTGAGCGACACTATGTTCGCCTGGTCCGTCGGGCCGCCGGCAGCAGCGAGGGCGTCGGCGACGCGGTCGCCGTCACGCAGCGCGTAGATGCCGGGATTGGCGACAGCGCCGGTGACGTAGACTTCGATGGCCGCGCCACCAATCGAAGGGTCGTCGAAGCGTAGCTCGAGGGGCCGCGGGCCGTTGCGGCGCTGCAGGACGAGGATGACGAGACCGGTGACGATGACGGCGCAAAGCGCGGCCAAGCAGACGCTGCGATTCCGTTCGAGCCAGGTGCCCACGGGAAGTCCTTTCCCCTGAAGAGGCGAGACGCGCAAGCGAGCTTACAATCTGTCGCCGCTTGCCGTCAAGCATTCACCCGCTATCTGCGCAAATTCCGCTATGCTATACTTTTCAAGTTGAGATAGGAGCGATCATGCACGGCCGCGACCTGCTTTCCATCGCCGACCTGACGCCCGAGGAGTTGCGCCGCATCATCGACCTCGCCGTCGAGATGAAGCGCAACGGCTATCCGCGCCTCCTCGAAGGCAAGACGCTGGCGCTTCTGTTTGAGAAGGCGTCGCTGCGGACGAATGTCAGCTTCAACGTCGCGATGCAGCAGCTCGGCGGCCACGCTATCTACCTCGGCCAGAGCGAGGTCGGCCTCGGCCAGCGCGAGTCCGTTGCGGACGTGGCGCGTGTCCTCAGCCGCTACGTCGATGGCATCGCGGCCCGCACCTACGCCCAGCAGACGCTCATCGATCTCGCCGCCTCCGCGACGGTCCCCATCGTGAACGCTCTTTCCGACGAAGAGCACCCCTGCCAGGCCGTCGCCGATCTCGTCACGGTGTACGAGCGAAAGGGCCACTTCCACGGCCTGACGCTCGCCTTCATCGGCGATGGCAACAACGTTGCCACGTCGCTCGCCCAGGCGTCCGCGATGGTCGGCATGAGCTTCGTCATCGCTTCGCCGGAAGGCTACGAGCTGGGCGACAAGGCGCTTTCGCAGGCGCGGCTCTTCGCTTCCATGAACGGATCTACCGTCGAAGCCATCCGTTCGCCGCAGGAAGCCGTGAAGCGGGCCGACGTAGTCTACACCGACGTCTGGATCAGCATGGGCCAGGAAGACAGCTACGACGACCGTCTGAGAGCGTTCGCGGGCTACCAGGTGAACGGCGAGCTGCTTTCCCTGGCGCCGCCCGACGCGATGCTAATGCATGACCTGCCCGCCCACCGCGGCGAAGAGATAGCGGATGAGATTATCGAAGGGCCGCAATCCGTCGTGTTCGACCAGGCGGAGAATCGGCTGCACGCCCAGCGGGCCATCCTGGGATTACTCCTGGGGGACGGCTAGATTCGGGCTCGTCGGGAGAATCGCGGCGCGAGATGCAAGACATCCTCAACACCATCAGCGAGAACCTGTCGCGACTTGACTGGCGCGCCGTCATCGACATCCTGCTTATCGCTGCCATCATCTACTGGGTGTTGCTTCTACTGAGACGCACGACGGCCATGTCGGTCCTGCGCGGCATAGCGTTCGTCTTTGTCGGTGTCTTCCTGCTGGCGCGCATTTTCGACCTCAAGGTGGTGACGTTCCTCCTGCGCAATTCCCTCATAGCCGTCCTCATCGGCATTCCGATCGTCTTCCAGCCGGAGCTTCGCCGCGCCCTGGAGCGATTGGGCAGGACCGGCCGGCGCGCCTGGCTCGGCAGGCCGAACTATGACCAGCTCATCGACGCCGTGACCGGTGCCGCCTGCAACCTCTCGCGCGCCCGCCACGGCGCCCTCATCGTCCTCGAGAAGGAGACCGGCCTTGAGGATTACATCGACACAGGTATTCGCGTCGACGCCGCGCCCTCCGTGGAGCTGCTGCAGGGAATCTTCTTCCCGAACTCGCCGCTCCACGACGGCGCCGTCATCCTGCGCGAGAACCGCGTCGTCGCCGCCGCTTGCACGCTGCCGCTGGCCGGCGAGAGCGGAAAAACCATGCTGGGAACCCGCCATCGCGCCGCTCTCGGCATCACCGAACTGACCGACGCCGTATCGGTCGTCGTCTCAGAGGAGACCGGCCAGGTGTCGGTGGCGTCCAATGGGCGGCTCTCGCAATGGCTGGACGAGAAGCGACTGAGGGCGACGCTCCAGAGCGTCCTCGGCGTCACCCCATCACGCCGCGGCGATGGCGACAACGGGAGGCGAAGTGCATTCTCTGGCTGACCTCTCCAAGGGATTCTTCGCCCTCGTCGCCGATGCCGGAGACGTAGTGCGACAAACCTACAGCCTCGGCCTGCTCTCACTCGGGCTGGCGGTAGTCATCTGGTTCGTCGTCACCGACGCGCAGACCCCAACCCGCACCGAGGTCTTCTCCAGTTCCATCCCCGTCCAGGCGCTCAACCTGCCGCCGGGGTTGGCGACGACAGGCGCCATTGCGCCGGTCAACGTTCGAATTACGGCCGACGAAGACGTCTTGAAAAGCCTGACGATCAGCGATTTCAAAGCTACAGTTGATCTCTCCGGCGTGACGCAGCGGACCGCGACGGGTCTGTCGGTTCACGTCGACATTCTCCGTAGCGGCGTCAGCCTCGTCCAGGTGACGCCGTCGACCGTTGACATTACCCTGGAGCCGGTGACGACTCAGACCGTCCCCGTAAAGATAAATACGGTCGCCACGACGCCCCTAGGCTACAGCGTCAGCGATGAGAAGGTCGTGCCGGAGACGGTTCAGGTCTCCGGTGGCGCCAGCCTTGTAGAGCAGATCGACGCCGCCTGGGTCGACCTCAATCTCTCGGGCGTTCAGACTAGCCTGGATCGCGAGCTAGTGCTCGCCGCCCGCGGCAAGGACGGCCGGCCCCTCGACGTGAATATCGAGCCGAGCACGGCGAAGGTAAGCGTGACTATTATCAGGACGGAAGGGGCGGTGACCTTTCCGGTCAGCCCGTCCATAAGCGGCAACGTCGCCCCCGGCTACAAGGTGTCCGCCGTCGAGGCCGACCCGTCTTTCGTCGTCCTCGTAGGCCCGGTGGACGTCCTTCAGTCGATCCAAACGCTCACCACAGACACGATTCCCGTCGACGGCGCCCAATCAGACGTCCAGCGGAGCGTGAAGCTGAGCCTGCCGGCGAATGCCCGCGTCTACGGCAGCGATGAGGTCGTGGTGCGCGTTCGCGTCGTTCCGGCGACCGGGCAACGCAACCTGCAGATTGCCATCCAGACGAAGAACCTGAAGGAAGGGCTCACAGCCAGTCTTTCGCCCGATACTCTGACCGCCACGGTCTCCGGCGCGCTGCCTGTACTCGACGCTCTCCCCGGCGACGCCGTGACGGCCAAGATCGACCTCTCGAACATGACGGCGGGCACGTATCAACTGGCCCCGAAGGTCGACGTGCCGGCCGGCGTGCAGCTCGTCGGCGTCGACCAGCCGAACGTATCAGTCACCATCGCGGGCCCATGAGCCGCAGCCGCCCTGCCGAGACGCAAGCGGCCGAGGAGCCGAAAGCCAAAGCTGAGAGCGTTCCCGTCGTCGCCCTTGTCGGCCGCCCGAACGTTGGCAAGTCCGCTTTGTTCAACCGCATAATCGGCGGCCGCAAGGCGATCGTCGAAGAGGCGGCGGGTACCACGCGCGACCGTCTCTACGCCGAAGTCGAGTGGCGGGGCAAGCGCTTCCGACTCGTCGATACCGGCGGTTTGCTGATGGACGGCTCCCTTCCGTATAGCGAGCTCGTGCGCGCGCAAGTGGAAGCCGCCGCTGCCGAAGCCGAAGTCGTGCTGTTCGTCGTCGACGGCAAAGAAGGCCTTACCGCCGCTGACCGCGATGTCGCCGACCGGCTGCGACGGATCGAGAAGCCGGTTCTCCTCGTTGCGAACAAGACGGAGAGCGAGTTCCGCCGCGAGGCCGCCGTCGAGTTCTACGAGCTCGGCCTTGGCGAGCCGATCGCCATCAGCGCTCTCCACGGCGCCGGCGTCGCTGACCTCATGGACGTTATCGCCGACATGCTACCGGTAGCGCCCGAAGCGGAAGCCGCCGAGACGCTTTCGATTGCCATCGTCGGCCGGCCCAACGTCGGCAAGTCCATGCTCACGAACGCCATTCTCGGCGAGGAGCGCGTCATCGTCAGCGAGACGCCGGGCACCACGCGCGACAGCATCGACACGCCGTTCGAATACCGCGACCGGAAGCTCACGCTTATCGACACGGCTGGCATCCGGCGCCGCGGCCATATCGAAAAGGGCGTCGAGAAGCACGCCGTGATGCGGGCGCAAGCAGCCGCCCAGCGCGCCGATGTCGCGCTTGTGCTGCTCGACGCCATAGAAGGGCTGACGGCGCAGGACGCGCACATCGCTGGCCTCATCGTCGATAGTTACGTCGGGATCGTGCTCGTCGTGAACAAGTGGGACCTGGTGCCGCCGGAGCCTATGTATCGCCGGGATTTCGTTCGAATCATCCGGCGAAACCTGCGCTTCCTGCCTTGGGCGCCGCTTTCCTTCGTTTCCGCAAAGGAACGGACCGGCATCGACGAGCTTCTCGACGAGGCGATGGCCGTCGGCGAGGAGCGACGGAAGCGCCTGAGCACCGCCGAGGTGAACGCCGTCGTGCAGCGGGCGGTTGGCGAACGCGGCCCGCCGTCGAAGGGCGGCAAAAAGCTCAAAGTGCTCTACGTAACGCAGGCGCAGGTCGCGCCGCCGACCTTCGTCTTCTTTGTCAACGATGCCTCGCTGCTCCATTTCTCCTATCAGCGCTATCTGGACAACCAGCTGCGAAAGGCGTTCGGCTTCCACGGCACGCCGTTGAAGCTTATCTTCCGCAGTCGGGGAGGGAAGTAGATGGTCTGGAAGATCGCTGTCGCCGCCGTCATTGGCTACGTCCTGGGCGCCGTGCCGGGCGGCTACGTGATGGGCCGGCTGACCCGTCGCATCGACATCCGCGACTACGGCAGCGGCAAGACCGGCGCGACGAACGCCCTGCGCACCCTCAACCTCTGGGCCGTAGCTGGCGTGCTAGTCATCGACCTCGGGAAAGGAGCCGCTGCCGTGTCCGTCGCCCGCGCCCTCTCCGACAGCGCCTGGCCGCAGGCTTTCGCGGCTGTGGGCGTGCTCGTCGGCCATGTGTGGCCCGTCTGGCTCGGCTTTCGCGGCGGACGCGGCGTCTCTGCGGCCTATGGCTCGCTCCTCGGGATGAACCCGTTCGTCGCCCTGGCGTTGTTGCCGGTGGCGCTCGTCATCGTCGGCGCCACGCGGTACGTCTCGCTTATGTCCGTCTCCATGGCGCCCATCGCCGCCGCCGTATTTCTGGCGCTCGCCGCAGCCGGCCTGCTCCCCTTCGCCTACGGCGTCTTCGCGACTGCGGCCGCGGTGCTCATCGTCGCGCTCCACTACGACAACATCCGACGCCTTCTCTCCGGCACCGAGCGCAAGCTCGGGCAGAAGGAGCAGGTCGCGCAGCGCACAGGAGGGAGCTGATGGAGAGAGCAGCGGTTGTCGGCGCGACGCGCTGGGGCACGGTGCTGGCCGTCCTGCTGGCGCGCAACGGCGCTGCGGTGCGCCTCTCCGCCTTCGACGAGGCGGACGCCGCCGCCATGCGTCGTGACGGCGAAAATGCCCGCCTTCAGCCCGGCCTGCGCTTCCCGCCGTCCCTCGAAGTGACGCTCGGGCCCGCCGAAACGCTCGAAGGCGCTACACTGCTGGTCGTCGCCGTCCCATCCTCGACGCTACGCGACAATCTGCGCGCTCTCCGCCCGCATCTCGACCCATCGACGCTCGTGCTCAGCGCCGTCAAGGGCCTGGAGCGCGACTCCGCCAAGCGCATGTCGGAGGTCTTTCGCGAAGAGTGGCCGGAGATGGCGCAGCCGCTGTGCGTTCTCTCCGGGCCAAACCTCTCGCGGGAGATAGCGCAGGGCCTGCCCGCCGCGACGATCATCGCCTGCGAAGACCTGTCGCTGGCGGAGCGCGCACGCGAGGCGCTGATGAGCCCGCAGCTTCGCGTCTACACGAACGACGACGTCGCGGGCGTCGAGCTGGCCGGCGCGCTGAAGAACATTATCGCGATCGGCGCCGGCTTCTGTGACGGCTTTGGCCTCGGCGACAATGCCCGGGCCGGCTTCGTGACGCGCGGCCTGGCCGAGATTGCTCGACTCGGCGTTGCCGCGGGCGCCCGACCGCTCACCTTCCTCGGCCTGGCGGGCGTCGGCGACCTCGTCGCCACCTGCTACAGCCCCCTCAGCCGCAACCATCGCCTCGGTGTCGAGCTGGCGAAGGGGCGCAGCCTCGAGGACATCCTGCCGTCGCTCGGCGGCGTCGCGGAGGGCGTGACGACGACGGTCGCGGCATTGGACCTGGCGCGTCGACTCGGCGTCGAGATGCCGATCACTGAGAAGACGTGCCAGGTGCTCTTCGAAGGGCTGGACCCGCGCGTGGCTGCCGTCGACCTCATGGGCCGAAGCCCCCGGCACGAGCTGCACGACGTGCCGGCAGCGCACTCACCGTAGCTGCCGATAAGCCCTTTCGCGTGCCATAATTCCCCAGCGAAAGGCTCCCCGGGGCGCGTTGACAAGCGCTTTCGACGGTGCCTAGACTGAAGTCGAGGGGCGTGGAAGATGGCGCTGCAAGACTACCTGCAAGAGCTGAAAGACCCGTCGCGGCCGCTTCTGGCGTCGCGCCTCAGCGAGTTTTCGTCGCTCTCACCGGAGGAGGCGGAAGCGTTTTCGGGCGTCTGGCCGGAAGTCGAGGTTGCGCGACGCCGGCAACTCCTGCGGCGGCTCCTCGAACTGGCCGAAGACAATGTTGAGATGGATTTCGACCGCGTGTTCACCACGGCGCTGACTGACGGGGACGCCGACGTCCGCGCCCTGGGGGTTCAGGGCCTCTGGGAGCACGAAAGCCGCGACGTCATCGCCCCGCTCATCACCTTGCTGCGAAACGACCCCTCCGCGACCGTCCGCGCCGAAGCGGCGACCTCGCTCGGCCGTTTCGTCCTGCGCGCCGAGTTTCAGCGACTCCATCCCGCCGATAGCCGCCGCATCGAAGAAGCCCTTCGCGCCGCCGTCGACGACGCCACCGAGTCGCTGGAGGTGCGTGGCCGCGCCATGGAGTCCATCGGCGCCCTCAGCGCGCCCTGGGTGCGCGACAGCATCGAGAACGCCTACCGGAGCAAGAACTGGCGCCTTCGCATCAGCGCCGTCCACGCCATGGGCCGCAACTGCGACCCGCGCTGGTTCCCGCTGCTTGCCTCCGAGCTCGAAAGGGACTCGCCGGAGATGCGCTTCGAGGCGGCCACCGCCTGCGCCACCTGCTGCGACGAATCGGCTGTCCCTCACCTCAAGCCGCTGCTGGAAGACGAGGATGCCGAGGTGCAGGAGGCCGCCATCGCCGCCCTGGGCGAGATCGGCGGCGACGAGGCGCGCGAGGCCCTGGAAGAGATGAACCGCCATCCGGAGACGCGCGTCCGCGAGGCCGTAGCGTCCGCCCTCGAGGAGCTGGAGTTCAACGAAGACCCGCTCGGGTTCAACCTTCCGAAGAAAGGCAGATAGCTTGACCGGCGAAAAGATCGGCCTGCGAACGGAATCGGCGACCTCCGCCGGTGGCGTCGTCCACCGGCTGGGCGAACGAGGCCTGGAGATCGTCATCGTCGGTCGCGCCAGCGAAGGCATCTGGGGGCTGCCCAAAGGCACGCCGGAGCCCGGCGAGGACCTGATTGCCGCCGCGACGCGTGAGGTGCGCGAGGAGACCGGCCTGGAGGTCATGCCGGAAGAGAAGATCGGCTCCATCCGCTACTGGTTCGTCCGCAAAGAAGAGGGCGTCCGCTACCATAAGACCGTCCATCACTACCTGTTCGTCCCCGTCGGCGGCAGCCTCGACGACCACGACGCTGAGTACGACCGCGTCGGCTGGTTCGACGTCGAGGAGGCGTGCCGCCTGCTCAGTTATCCCAACGAGGTAGAGATTGTCAGGAAGGCGGCTGAGATGCTAGCCCGTCGCGTTCCGACGACGGAGGCAAGGCCGTGACCAGGACTTCGGTTCAGGGCGAAGTCGCCCGCGGCGAGAAGGTCGTGCTCCGCGTCAAGCGGCGCAGCGACGCCGAGGCCGACTACGCCTGGCGCAAAGACGCAGAGCTCGCCGCCTACGACGCCGCTCGCCCGATTACGACGCCCTTCGAAGACTACGTGGCGCTCTACGACGACGATCTCGCCCAGCCGACGCCGTTCCGCCGCACCTTCGCCGTCGAGGATATGGAAGGGCGCCACATCGGCAACGTGATGTTCTACAACATCGACGTGCTGAAGGGCGAAGCAGAGATTGGCATCACCATCGGCGATAGGCGCTACTGGAGTCGCGGCTACGGCACCGACACGCTGCGCGCGCTCGTGCGCTACGTCTTCACCAACACGAAGCTGACGCGGCTCTACCTTAAGACGCTCGATTGGAACCTGCGGGCGCAGCACTGCTTCCGCAAAGCCGGCTTCGAGCAGTACAACACGTCTCACCGCAGCAACGGCACGTTCATCCTGATGGAGCTGCGTCGCGGCGCCTGGGAGGCGCAATCCTCCGCGTAGAGCGGGCACCTGCCTCCAACCGCGTAGAGCGGGCATCTTGCCCGCGCCGGTGGGCATCCTGCCCGCGGCGCTATTGTCCTGCCTCCAACCGCGTAGAGCGGGCATCCTGCCCGCGGCAGTTTACGTCGTTCTCCCTGGAATCGGAAGGTCCGGTGGCGGTGGCGACGGGTTCGCTACCCCTTCAAGCAGCCCGCGCGGCAGCACGGCGGCAAGCTCGTCCACCGTCCACTTGCCATCCTTGGTGATGATGCGGCCCATCTCCTCCTCGTACGCCAGCGAGATTGCGCCGCCGGAGACGTAGAATACCTTGCCGTTGACGTTCCATGCCTCTTCCGTCGCCAGATACGTGACCAGCGCGGCCACCTGCTCCGCCGTGCCCAGTCGAAACTCCTTGCCGGAGGCCGAAGCCGCCTTCGCGACGCCCTCCGTCAGCCGCGTCTCGGCGACCGGCGCGACGGCGTTGACGGTGACAGCGCTTCGTCCCAGCTCCCTCGCCAGCACGCGGGTAAGGCCAAGGACGCCCGCCTTCGACGCGACGAAGTTCGCCTGCCCATGCGCGCCCAGCAGCGCGGACGGCGACGTGAAGTTGATGATCCTGCCGTAGCGCTGGTGTCGCATCTGGATTGCGGCAGGATGGCAGGTGCAGTAGTGGCCCTTGAGGTTGACGGCGATAACCGCGTCCCACTCCTCCTCCGTCATCTGCAGGAAGTCGCGGCCACGGAAAATGCCCGCCGCGTTGACAAGGATGTCCAGCCGTCCGAAGCTATCGACGGCTGCCCTGACGATCTTCTCGCCGCCCTCGACGGTGGCAACGGTGTCGGAGTTGGCCACCGCTTTCCTGCCCGCCGCGACGATCTCGTCCGCGACCGCCTGCGCCGGCCCGCCGCTCGGACCGCTGCCGTCGATGCCGACGCCGAGGTCGTTCACCACCACCGTTGCGCCCTCCGACGCCAGCGCTAGCGCCACCGCCCGGCCGATCCCTCTGCCGGCGCCGGTTACAAGAGCGATGCGGTCCTTCAGCCTATCCGACACGCTATAACCTCACTCCGCTTCTTCGACCGGGGCGGCTGCCGGCGTCGACCGCGCGAAGGCCGGTTTCAGGTGCTCCGCTGGAGGCCCCGGATTCTCGATGAACTGAAGTAGCTGCGTCGGCACGGCTTCGATTAGCCCATCCACGGTCCAGCCGCCCTCTTTGAAGATCGTTCTTCTCGCCACAGGCGGCTGCGCCAGGCAGACGCTGCCGCCGAAGACGTAGAAGATCTGCCCGTTCACGTTCCAGGCGGCGTCGCTGGCAAGGTAGGCGATGAGCGGCGCGATGTAATCGGGCTCCGGTATAACCAGGCCGTACTTGGCCGCCATCTCGCCCATGCCGACGGTCAGCCGCGTCGCCGCCATCGGCGCGATAGCGTTGCAGGTGACGCCGTAGCGCCCCAGTTCCCTCGCCAGCGCCCGCGTCAGGCCCGCAATCGCCGTCTTCGCCGCGCCGTAGTTCGCCTGGGCGGCATTGCCCATCAGTCCGGACGAGGAAGAGGCGTTGATTATCCGCCCGCAGCGCTGCCGCTGCATGTGGGGCGCGGCTGCCCGCGTG
>JBEKXP010000015.1:0-23705 GCA_049511815.1 Dehalococcoidia bacterium | reverse complement strand
GCTGACCGAATTGCTGAGTGGGCGGCGCAGCAGAGCAAAGAGGATGTACACCACCGAGGAGCCGCCAAAGGATTCGCCATCGGCTCGGTTTACAGCGCCGAGGAGGTGATGAACTACAGGCAGTACCTTGCCCGCGACTACTTCGTCGAGGTCGACCATCCGCGGGCGGGCAAGTTGCGCTACGCGGGCTGGCCCTACAAGATGCCGGCTTCGCCGCCGGCGGTGGGGCGACCGGCGCCCCTGCTCGGCCAGCACAGTAGGGAAGTGCTCGGAGACTTGCTTGGATACTCGCCGGACGAGTTCACGAGCCTCTGCCGGACGGGGGCGGTTTGGAAAGGGAGCGAGCCTTGACCCAACCACCGGACGCGAACTCTCCTCCTCTAAAGGGCGTGCGGGTGCTCGATTTCACCTGGGTGGCTGCCGGGCCCCACGCAACGTTCCTGTTTGCTCTGCTGGGCGCAGAAGTCATCAAGATCGAGAGCGAAGGGCGCATGGACCTGACGCGCCGCGCAATCGTCTGGCCGCTGTTCGCGCCGGCGCCGAGGACGATTTCGCCCAATCGGGGCATGGCCTTCAACTCGTTCAACGTCAACAAGCTGGGCGTCACGATAAACCTCGATCGGCCGGAGGGTATTGATCTGGTGAAGCGCCTTGTAGGCGTAAGTGATGTCGTGATCGAGAATATGCGGGCCGGCACGATGGACAGGATCGGCCTTGGCTACGAGGCTCTGCGGCAGGTCAACCCGCGGATCATCATGCTGTCCTCCAGCTCGCGCGGCGCGACCGGCCCGGAAAGCCAGTACGCCGGCTATGCTATGGTTCATCATGCCTTGGGCGGCGCCTCCTATATCACCGGCTATCCCGACGGTCCACCCAGCACTACCACCCCCGACGTGGACGTGATGAACGCCACCGGGGCGGCATTCGCCGTCATCGCGGCCCTCCACCACCGCGAGAACACAGGCGAAGGCCAGTTCATCGACTGCTCACAGTGTGAGGGCGTGAGCTCTCTAATCGGCGAGGTGCTGCTCGACTACGAGATGAACGGTCGGAGCCCCGGCCGTTCGGGCAACGCCGATGAGCTGCTGGCGCCGCACAACGTCTATCGATGCTGGGGAGTCGACCGCTGGGTGGCCATCGCGGTGCAGACCGAGGAGGAGTTCGCCGCCCTGGCACGTGTCATCGGACATAGCGAGATTGCCGTCGACCCCCGATTCGCCGATGCCGCCTCTCGGAAGATGAACGAGGCGGAGCTCGACCGCATCATCTCTGAGTGGACACGCGCTCGGGACCGCGATTTCGTGGCGAACACGCTTGCCGCGGCGGGGATCGCCGCTGCGCCGTCGCGCAATGCCGAGGACCTGTTTTATGATCCGCACCTTCGTGCTCGTGGCGCCTGGGTCGAAATCGACCATCCGGAGCTGGGACGTCGCCGGGTCGCCGGTCCGCCCTGGAAGATGTCGGGGGGCGAAGTGGAGCCGCAGCGCGCTCCTCTGCTCGGCGAACACGATGAGTACGTTTTCCGCGGGCTGCTGGGGATGACCGAAGAGGAGGTCGATGCGCTTCGGCGGGGCGGGGCCATCCAGTAGTCTGTCCATCGCAGGGGATGCCAGCCGAAGTCTCTTAGGGAAGACGCAATCGCCGTTGATTGCACGGGGCCCGCGATTTCGGCACAACGCTCACCGGCAACATCTCCGACCTCTTCGTCAAAATTCGCCCTTGACGCTGATTTCCCGACGCTTCTTCAACAGCACATCTTTATTCGTTACGATTTCGGCTGCCGCCTTCGGTTAACACTGACCCGGATCTCACCCGTGTGCCGCCGGCAGCGCGCCAGAGATAGGCGAAGAGGAGAACTGACCCCGCCACGAAACCGAGAGCTATCAACTGAGCCAATCTCAGGCCCAGGGCGGGCTCGTTGTCCAGCCTCAGGAAGCTCACGCCGAAGCGCAGGACGGCGTAGAGGAGCGCATAAGCGCCGAAGACGACGCCGTCCTTCTTCGCGACCCGCGAGAGGAGCAGGAGAAGACCGAAGAGCAGGAAGTCGCCGATCATTTCATAGCCGGCGGCAGGCTGCAGCGAACCGAGACCAAAGCTTGGACTGTTCACGTTGGTGTACTGGATCGCCCACGGCAGATGCGAAGGAGACCCGACGTGCTCGCCATTAATCACGCAGCCTATTCGCCCAATGGGCTGACCCAGAATCATGCCGACCGCGCCGGCGTCGAGGCCCTTCCAGACCGGCATTCGCTTCCACAGACCATACGTGCCGCCGGCGATGATTCCGCCGATAATCCCGCCGTAGACGGAGATGCCTCCCTGATTCACGCTGAGAACACCGCCGAAACCTCCGATCTGCCCCCAGTTCTCGGCGGCGAACAGCGCCCGCGCGCCGATGATGCCACCGACAACCGCCGCAATTGCCACGGCGAACGCGTCCTCCTGGATGAAGCCTTTGCGCCGGGCCATGAGCACCGCGACGTAGACGCCGGCGGCTATGCCGAGGGCGATGAACAGGCCATGCCAGGCAAGCACCAGCCCGCCGATGTGTCCGATTTCCGGATTGATCGCGATCTTGATAGTGAGAGGCTCTGACATGCTAGCGTTACCTCGGCAGCTCTATATCTTCGGCGTGAACGAGTTCTCTAAGCGGAACAGCCAGGTCGTCAGATAGCGCTCGCCGGTATCGGGAAGGATCACGACTATGAGCTTCTCTGCGTTTTCCGGCCGCGCCGCCACCTGCGCGGCAGCCCACGCCGCCGCACCCGAGGAGACGCCGACAAGGATGCCTTCTTCGCGGGCCAGCCACCTGGCCGTATCGCCGGCGTCGTCATTGGATACCTGAATCACTTCGTCTACCAGGTCCATGCGCAAGACTTCGGGCATGAAGTCGGCGCCGATTCCCTGTATTCTGTGAGGACCGGGAGAGCCGCCGGACAGCACCGGCGACTCCTTCGGCTCCACGGCGATCGCCTTGAACGACGGCTTCCGCTGCTTGATCACGTCGGCGATACCGGTAATCGTCCCGCCGGTCCCGACGCCTGCCACCAAGATGTCGACCTTGCCGTCGGTATCGCGCCATATCTCCTCTGCCGTCGTTTGGCGGTGAATCTCGGGATTCGCCGGGTTCTTGAACTGCTGCGGCATGAAACCGTCGGGCGCGCGGGCAGCTATTTCCTCCGCTTTTTCGACGGCGCCGAGCATGCCCTTTGCGCCCTCGGTCAGGACCACCTGCGCACCGAAGGCGGCTAGAAGCTGGCGACGTTCGACGGACATCGTGTCGGGCATCGTTATGACAAGTTGGTAGCCCCTGGCAGCGCAGACGACAGCGAGGGCGACGCCCGTGTTGCCGCTCGTCGGCTCGACGATGACGGTGCCTTTCTTGATGAGGCCCTGTTCTTCCGCCGCCTGGATCATCGAAAGGCCGATGCGGTCCTTGACGCTGCCGCCGGGGTTGAACGACTCCAGCTTCGCCAATATCGTCGCCGTAGAGCCGGCAGACAGCTTGTTCAGCCGTACGAGGGGCGTGTTGCCGATAAGTTCGGTTATATCTTGAGCGATGTTTGCCATAAGTGGTTTAAGGCCGCGGACGCTGCCTAGATGGAATATGTGGGGGCAGCGGGCCTGTCTTTCCTTCTCTGCCGCTCGCACAACTCTCCGAGGGTGACCGAGGCGAGGAAGCCGGCGATGACGTCGCCCAACTCCGTCCAGAGGTCGCGGGCGCCGCAACCGGCGGAGCGCGAACAGATCTCCGGCCGGTCGATACACTGGAGAGGCGCGAGCGGGCCTTCCAGCGCCTGAAGGATTTCAAGGACCGTCATCTCCGACGGCGACTTCGTGAGCGCGATTCCGCCGCCGGCGCCGCGGACCGTGCGCAGCAGCCCGTCTGCTTCGAGGCGGGCAACCAGGTGCTCGAGGTACTTTTTCGACACCTCCTGCCGCCCGGCGACATCCTTCAGGTGCACCAGCCCCTCGTCACTGTGAAGGGCGATGTCCAGCATCGCCCTGGTGCCGTATCTGCCTTTCGTGGAAATTCTCATCGTCGCGCTGGATAATAAAGTCTATCGTCCTAGTTCCCATTTTACCCGACGTTTTAGCTACGTCAAGTTTGATTAGGACGAACGTCGGGGAGGAGGGTTCAACCGCCGACGGAAGAGCCGGCTACCCTTCCCGGCTCACGTCTGCGTCCACACCCAGTCGCGAATCTCCGGCATGTCCACGAGATGCTCCGCCGAATACGCCAGGGCCTGGGCGATCTGCGTCTCGCACTCGTGAACAAGCGTCGGGGCCCGCCCAGCCATGCGCGGCACGCGTCGAATGGCCTCGGCCGCCAGGTGGAAGCGGCTCATCTCGTTCAGGACGACCATGTCGAACGGAGTGGTCGTCGTTCCCTGCTCCCGGAAGCCGCGCACATGAAAGCGCTCGACGTTAGGCCTGCCGTGGATGACCTCGTGGATAGCCCGCTGGTAGCCGTGGAACGCGAACACCACCGGCTTGTCCGCGGTGAACAACTTCTCGAACTGCACGTCGTCCATCCCGTGCGGGTGGAAGTAGGGCGGAAACAGCGCCATCAGGTCGACGACGTTGACGACGCGCACCCGCAACTCCGGCACATGCCGCCGCAGCCACCAGGCGGCGGCAACCGTCTCCAGCGTTGGGATATCGCCAGCGGCGGCGAGCACGACGTCCGGCTCCTCGCCGGCGTCATTGCCGGCCCACGACCAGACTGAGGCCCCGCGGGCGCAGTGCTCGATGGCGGCATCGATGTCCAGCCACTGGAGCTGCGGCTGCTTGTCGATGACGATCAGGTTGACGTAGTTGCGACTGCGCAGGCAGTGGTCGGCTACCGACAGGAGACAGTTCGCATCGGGCGGCAGGTAGATCCGCGCCACGGTGCCCCGCTTGGAGAGCATGACGTCGATCAGGCCCGGCCCCTGGTGGCTGAAACCGTTGTGGTCCTGACGCCAGCAGGTGGAGGTGAGCAGGATGTTGAGGGAGGCGACGGGTTCGCGCCAGGGCAGCGCCAGGCTCGCTTCGAGCCACTTGGTGTGTTGCACCGCCATTGACGCCGAAACCATCGCGAACGCCTCATAGGACGCGAACAGGCCGTGGCGGCCGGTCAGGAGATAGCCTTCGAGCCAGCCCTCGCAGTTGTGCTCGCTGAGGATCTCCATCACGCGGCCGTCGGGAGAGACGTGGTCGTCCAGGCGGAGCGCCGGGCCGGCAAAGCAACGGTTCTCGACCTCGAAGACGCTGTTCAGACGGTTGGAGTTCGTCTCATCGGGGCAGAAAAGGCGGAAGTTGGCCTGCGAGACGTTCTGCGTGAATATGTCGCGCAACAACATGCCGAGCCGGCGCGTCGACTCGTGCTGTTCGGTAGCGGGCTGCTTGACATCGACAGCATAGCGGCGGAAGTCGGGCAGGTCGAGATCGACGCGCAGCCTGCCGCCGTTAGCGTGGGGGTTGGCGCCCATGCGCCGATCGCCCTCCGGCGCGAGCTCCGCTAGCTCAGGAATGAACCTGCCCTGCGGGTCAAAGAGCTCCTCCGGTTGATAGCTCCGCAGCCACGACTCCAGCATCGCGAGCTGCTCTGGGTCGGACTTTACGTCGGGAAGCGGCACCTGGTGGGCGCGAAACGTCCCTTCAATAGGCTGGCCGTCCAGCTCCTTTGGACCTGTCCAGCCCTTGGGGGTGCGCAGCACGATGGCCGGCCAGCGCGGTTGCCTCAAGAAGCCGCGGCTTCTCGCCTCCCGCTGGATGGCCCGGATCTTGTCGTAGCACGTGTCCAGCGTCGCCGCGAATTCCTGGTGCACGCGCGGCGGATCGTCTCCCTCGACGAAGTGGACGTCATAGCCGTGCCCTTCGATAATGGCGCGCACGTCGTTATCGCTGGAACGGCCCAGCACCGTGGGACCGCTGATCTTGTAGCCGTTCAGGTGCAGGATTGGCAGGACCGCGCCGTCCCTGACGGGATTCAGGAAGTTGATCCCCTGCCAGGAGCCAGCCAGCGGGCCTGTCTCCGCCTCGCCGTCGCCGACGACCGCCACGGCGATCAGGTCCGGGTTGTCGAACGCGGCGCCGAACGCGTGGACGAGGACGTAGCCGAGCTCGCCGCCCTCGTGGATCGAGCCGGGCGTCGTCACGCCAACGTGGCTCGGGATGCCCCCCGGCGTCGAGAACTGGCGAAACAGCCGTCGCAGGCCGGCCTCGTCGCGCGAGATGTCCGGGTAAATCTCCGAATACGTTCCTTCGAGATAGACGTTCGCGACGATGGCCGGGCCGCCGTGGCCGGGGCCGGCCAGGTAGATGACGTTGGCGTCCTGCTCCCTAATCAGGCGGTTAAGGTGGACGTAGATGAAGCTGAGGCCGGGCGAGGTCCCCCAGTGGCCGAGCAACCGCGGCTTGATGTGCTCCGGCCGCAGCGGCTCGCGCAGGAGCGGGTTGTCCTGGAGAAAGATCTGCCCGACGGTTAAGTAGTTTGCCGCGCGCCAGTAGCGATCCATCCTGTCGAGCAGCGCGGCCGGCAGCGGTCCTGTCGCCGGCTTTGGGCGCGGGTGATCGGTCGGCGCCGCGGCGGCGACGGCGCTGGAAATAGTCCTGTCAAACTCAAACATGGTTCAGCCTCCCCGCATGACCAGGCTTCGGGTGTGCCTGGCGATCATCAGGTCTTCATCCGTCTTCATGACCCGGACGACGACGTGCGAGGCGCCGCCGGAAATGACCGGCGCATTCGCCTCGTTAGCGTGCGGGTCGAGCGCGACACCAACGAACCCGAGCCCGGCGCAGATCCGTTGACGAACGGACGCGGCATTCTCGCCGATGCCTGCGGTGAAGATCAGCGTGTCCAGCCCGCCGAGCACGGCAACGAGCGCTCCGAGGAACTTCTTCGCCTGGTAACAGAAGAGCTCGACGGCCGTGGCCGCAGCCGCGTCGACCGCTTCTCTGTCCAGCAGGTCGCGCATGTCCGCGCTGACGCCGGAGACGCCGAGGAGCCCCGCTTCCTGATTAACGAGGTCGCTCAGAAAGGCGGCGCTCGTTCCTTGCTCGCGGAGGAGGTACAAGAGCACGCCGGGGTCGAGGTCGCCGGAGCGCGTGCCCATCATCAGGCCGCCGATGGGCGAGAAACCCATCGTTGTATCGACGCCGACGCCGTCGCGCACCGCCGCCATGCTGGCGCCGTTGCCGAGATGTGCGATAATCACGCGACCGTCCGCCGCGCCAGGGTCGATCGTTCGCAGTTCCTGCATGATGTACTCGTACGACAGGCCGTGGAAGCCGTAGCGGATGACGCCGGCCTCCGCAAGCCGCGACGGCAGCGCATAGAGCTGCGCGACACGCGGCATGTGTCGGTGGAAAGCGGTGTCGAAGCAGGCGACCTGCGGGACTTTCGGATAGGCGCGGCCGGCCTCGCGGATGGCGTCCAGCGCCTGCGGCAGGTGGTCGGGGTCTATCGGGACCATCTTCTCGACCGCATCGATTAGCGCGGCGGTGATCGGCTGCGGCTCGACGTATCGACTGCCGCCGTGGACTACCCTGTGCCCAACGGCCCGCAGGTCGCCGTCGAAGCCGCGACCGCCCAGCCAGGCGAGCATCTCTCGCACGGCGGAAGCGTGATCGGGCAGATCCCCCTCCTGATCGAGGAGAGTCGCACCGCCGACGTCCACAATGCGCATCCGGCTGCCGGCGAGCGCGATCCGGGTGACGAGCGCCCTGACAAGCGGGTTTCCGTCGGAATCCAGAGGGTAAAGAGCAGCTTTGAGACTTGAGGAGCCGGTGTTGATCGTGAGTAGCGTGCCGGTCATGGCGGACGCGCTCCGTCGACGGCTTTCGCGGAGCCCAGCAGCGCCTCGAGTGTCACGTTGCGCAGCTCGCCGATGCGCTCTACGGTGACGTTTGCCGGTGGGTAGGCCGCGGCGAGCTTTGGGTCGTGCGCGTAGTGCCCCTGGCGAGGGAAGACCGTCGTCACGCGGTCGCCCCAGACGCTCTTTGACGCCGCCAGGATCCGCAGCTTGTCGTCTACCGTGACGTAGTGCCCCGCCGGATAGCGCTGCTCGACGTCGTCCAGCATCTGCTCCTTGTGGATGTAGATCAGCACCTGCCCGTCGACGGCGTCCCACAGGCCCGAGCGCTCAACCTTGCGCGGCTGGAAGACCACGTCGCCGTCGGACAGGATGACCGTTTGCCCTACCGTGCGCAACCATCTCACCACGTCTAGCGCGCCCGGGTAGAGGCGGTCGGCGAACGGGTAGTCTATCAGGAACAGCGACATCCCCAGCAGGTGCGGATCGCGCGGGTGTTCGAGGCGGTAGCGTTGGAGCGCGCCGAGGTAATCGGCGTAGCCCAACTCGGCCCGCAACTCCTCGAAGATCTGCCAGTAGCGCGCCTCGCAGTCGGGCCCGAACGCCTGTCTGAGATGACGCTGCAGATCGCGCTCGATAGCGTCGTTATCGAGGAGCGTGTTATCGACGTCCAGCAGGAAGACAACGTCGTGCGCCATCGTCCAACTCCTTCAAAATAGGCACGATCCAGCCTAGGGCTGCGGCAACCCACTCTGTTCGAGTGTAAGGGTCCGCGGTGCAAAGTCCATGTACGCCTGCGGGGCAAGCATGCAGGAGCTGTGAACAGATCATTGATAAGGCCTGGAGCCTCTGTTACGCTGACCTTAGGCGGCTGGTAAGAAGGACGCTGGCGAAGAGGGGAGAATGACGGAACATTCCGATGCCCTGGCCATCTTCGGTATCACCGGCGATTTGGCGTACAAGCAGATCTTTCCGTCGCTGCAGGCGATGATCCGTCGCGGCCACCTCGACGTACCGGTCGTCGGCGTAGCGAAGGCCGGCTGGAATATCGACCAGGTGCGCGCTCGGGCCCGCGACAGCCTGGAAGCGCACGGCGGCGTGGATGAGAACGCGTTTGCGAAGCTGTCCGCGCTCCTCCGCTACATCGACGGCGATTACCGCGAGGGTTCGACCTTCGAGCGTCTGCGAGAGGCGCTGGGCGACGCCGCCCGCCCGCTGCACTACCTCGCTATCCCGCAGCCGCTCTTCGGGACCGTAATCGAAGGGCTGACGAAATGCGGCTGCACCGACGACGCACGCGTGGTCGTCGAGAAGCCCTTCGGGCGTGACCTAGCTTCGGCGCTGACCCTGAACCGCTTGCTCGGCAAGTTCTTCCCCGAATCGGCCATCTTCAGAATCGACCACTTCCTCGGCAAAGAGCCGGTACAGAACCTTCTCTACTTCCGCTTCGCCAACTCCTTTCTCGAGCCTATCTGGAATCGTCACTATGTCGACAATGTGCAGATCACCATGGCCGAAGACTTTGGAATGGAGGGCCGAGGACAGCTCTACGAAGAGATGGGCGCAATCCGCGACGTAGTGCAGAACCATCTGCTGCAGATAATCGCTCTGCTCGCGATGGAGGCGCCGACAGGAAATGACCGCGAGGGCGTCCGGGCCGAGAAAGCGCGGATCTTCACCGCGATGCGCCCCCTTACTCCGTCCGACGTGGTGCGGGGTCAGTACCGGGGCTATCGCGACGAGGACGGCGTCGCGCGGGATTCGCGGGTCGAGACCTTCGCGGCCGTGCGTCTGTGGATCGATACCTGGCGTTGGGCTGGCGTCCCGTTCTACGTCCGGGCGGGAAAGCGGTTGCCGGTAACTGCTACGGAGGTCACGGTCACGCTCAAACCGCCGCCGGAGGTGGTGTTCGGCGAAATCGAGCCAGCACGACCGAACTACCTCCACTTCCGCATCAGTCCGAACTTCGCGATCTTGCTCGGTGCGCGTATCAAGCGGCCAGGCGAAGCGATGGTCGGCGAGGAGGCGGAGCTCGTTGCCAGGCATCGTCACTCGGACGAAATGGAGCCGTATGAGCGGCTGCTAGGCGACGCGATGCGCGGCGACGCGTCGCTCTTCGCCCGCGAAGACAGCGTCGAGGCGGCGTGGCGAGTGGTCGACCCGGTGCTTGGCATGGACGCGCCGCTGGTGTACGAGCCCGGCACCTGGGGCCCGCCGGAGGCCGCCCGACTCATGACCGGCGGCGGTGGCTGGCACAACCCGAGGGTTAGGGAATCCGGGCGACGAACCGTCAACACACGCCGCTAACGTGCTATCATTCGCTGGAGCGCTCTTCCCTGATTTGGAACGGAGCCATCCTTGCCCGACACGGCTGTCGCGGCGACGATACTGGGGCTAACCTACCTGGCGATCGCGTCGGAGCGCGTGAACCGGACGGCGGCGGCGCTGGCCGGAGCAGTCGCGATGATCGCCGTCAAACTGGACGGCTTCGACCATAACGGCGCGAAACAGAGCCGCCTTGCTCTCGAAATGCAGGTAGACAGTTCCCTTCCCACAGGACGCTGTCAGGGCGTCTGGCCGGGCTCCCCCGACGGTGCCGTGTCGTTCTCGGCCGGCCCGCGGCCCCCAAACCAAGGCGGGACCTCTTTCGCGTAGAGCCCCGCGCCGACGAGTGTGTAGACCATCAGAACGGCTACGACGGTGACGGCTGGCCCCGAATGCAAACTGTCGCCGAGGAACGCCAAGATGACGCTCGACATAACGGTTCCGGTGACGGTGAGCGCCAGGAATACCCGGTAGCGCATGCGTGACATGCCGGCAGCGTAGCTGATGAGGTCGAAGTTGATGCTCGGCAGAAGCCAGGTGAGGAAGACCATGGCTGGCGTGATGCGGGTGACTGTCCAGTCGATCTCCCTGGCTGACTGCTGGTCAAAGATGAGATCAACAACCCGGCGTCCATCCCGCCGCGCGATGATGAAGTTCGCCGATGCAGCGACGGTGATCGCCGTGATCGCGAACGTGCTTCCGAAGGCGACTCCGAAGATGAACCCGGCTCCGACTGGGAGCATGAATTCTGGGAAGAAGGGCGAGAGCGTGCTGATCAGGAAAAGGATTGCCAGCAGCACCGCGGCCCAGGCGAGGTGATCTCTGAGTGCGACGTGAACGCCATTGAGCGCTTGCTTTCCTTCCTCATTTGACGCGATGAGCATGAGCAGGCCGAGCGCCGCCATCGCCACCAGAAGTTTGGTGACGATCGGATGGTAGATGAGGTAACGTCTCCGGATCGCGGATCGTGGCAGCAATCGCCCCTCCTCTCCACAAGCAAATGGAGGAGCCTTTGTCAGACTCCTCCAAACGTTACGCGATATTCGATTAGCTTCCGAACCACCCAGTCGCCTGAAGCGGCCAGAAGAATTGTACCACGGTGGGCCTGAGTGATCACCTCCCTGAGGAGCAGGAGATCGCTGCGGTCGGCTGAGCCGAAAGTGTTCAGAAGCTCCGGGCTCTCGGCCGCGAGCGGCTAGAACACCAGCACCTTGTCGCTGGCGGCCACCCATTCTCCGAGCGGCGGCGGCGTGCTGCCGCGCTTCACGCCCTCGATGAGGTCCTCATCTTCGATGCCGCGGGCATCCATGCACGTGGAGCAGAGAGAGATGGTCGCGCGTTGGGCGCCCTTCAGCATGCGTTCGATGTTGTAATAGCCCCGGGGAGTCGTCTGCCCGGCCAGCCCGCAGACCACAGCGTCGCCGATGAGGAAGATGCGCAGATCGGCTTCGCCCTGGTTAACGAGCGTTCTAGCCAAACGAAGGGCGTTATACGGCCGCTCGTTGCCGTACGGCGAGTCGTTGATGATCATAGTAATCACGGTCTCCTCCTTTCGAGGCCGAAGGTGAAGCCCGGGGGCGGCGACTTGTCGCGATTATACTTTGCCGCGTGCATCTGGAAGAGGTCGCTCTCAATTTGCCTGCGGAATGGGTGCCGCACGTTGCCAGTCTGCGTTCTTGGCTCCTTTGAGGCCGCGGCTCTCGACCGACTTGCCTCGCTGCTTCTTCATGCTTCTCTCACGGCTGAACGACTTCGCTTCACGTCGACGCCATTTCTTCTCGCAATACTTTATTGAAGCCCATCAGACGATGCGGCGAGTTGGTGGCGTCCAGCAACGAATAGGAGGCGTGAGCATGGAAAGCCCGGCAAGATCCATCCGCTTCGTCCACAAGGCAATCCAGACCGAGATCGATAGTCTGGAAAGGGACGTCGCTCACCTGGCCGCCGGCGAGAGTGACGACGCGGCCGGAATGGCGCGTCGCTTCGACTTCTTCTACCAAGTCCTGAAGGCGCACGAGGACGGCGAGGAAGACACGTTCTTCCCGGCGCTCGACGAGCGAGTCTACCCGGTCTCGGCGCCCTATCTGCTGGACCACCAGGCCGACCAGGGGCATATCCGCGAGGTCATCCGGTCCTTCGGGCTGCTCGCCGGCAAGCCCGACGAATGGACTCACGCCGACATCCTGCGCCGGGTCAACCGCCTGACGACGGTAGTGGGCGCCGCGACGGAGATTCACATCCAGAAGGAAGAATCGATCCTGATCCCGCTCATCGAGGAGAACTTCAGCGACGAAGAGCAGCAAGAGATCACTCTACGGGCCGTCGCCCACATCCCGCCTGAGTTGATGCAGGAGATGTTCCCGTGGCTGGTGCGGTCGCTTCCGGCGGACGATCAGGAGATCTTCCTACGAGAAATGATGCAAATGATCCCGCCAAACGTCTTCCACATGATGTCGGGCCTGCTGGCGACGAATCTGCCGCCGGACCAGTGGGCGGAGATAGTAAGGCGGTTGCCCGAAGCGGCGTGACGCCCGGGCGCGCGAAAGGTACGAACCAGTGACAACACGAATCGAAGTCAAGAAATACGGATTGCTTATCGACGGAGAGTGGCGCCAGCCGAAAAGCGGCGAGAATGCGGAGCGTCGCAGCCCCGCCGACCAATCGCTCGTCGCCGTGCTCCCGCTGGCCGGCGAGAGCGACCTCGACCTGGCGGTCGCCGCGGCCCGTCGCGCCTTCGACGCCGGCCCGTGGAGCGCGAACGTCACTCGTCGGGCGCGGATCCTGCGCGAGGCCGCCACGCGCATTCGAGCCGAGCAGGAAGCGCTGGTACTGCTGCTGTCGCGGGAGGTCGGCAAGACGCTCTCCGAGGCCAGGGGCGAGGTGCTCTCGATGGCGAATACGTTCGACGCCTATGCCGGTCTGGGCGAGAGCGCCAACGGACGCGCCATCGGCAACGCCACGTCCAGCGCGATGGGCATGATCCTCAAGGAGCCGGTCGGCGTGGCGGGACTCATTATCCCCTGGAACTGGCCGCTCATAATCCTCGGCTGGAAGCTGGGCGCCGTGCTTGCCGCCGGCTGCACGACCGTCATTAAACCCTCGATCTATACGGGCGCCACGACCTACGAGGTCGCGCGCATCTTCAGCGAGGCCGGAACGCCGCCGGGCGTGATCAACGTTATCACCGGCAAGTCCGGTGTTATCGGCGATAAGTTCGTGACACACGCCGGCATCGACAAGATAAGCTTCACGGGCTCAACCGCCACCGGCCGGCATATCATGACGCTCGCTGCCGGCGACATCAAGCGCATATCGCTGGAGCTCGGGGGCAAGTCGCCTAACATCGTCTTCGCCGACGCCAACATCGATGCCGCGGCCGCCGGCGCGGTCAGCGCCGTCTTCCTCAATGCCGGCCAGACGTGCCAGGCGGGGACGCGCCTCCTGCTCCAGCGCTCCGTCTACGACGAGTTCATGGCGAAGTTCCTCGCCTTCGTCGACAGGATAAAGGTGGGCGATCCGCTCGACCCGTCGACGAACATGGGGCCGCTGGTCTCGGAGGAGCAGTTGAACATCGTGCTCGACTACGTCGAGGTGGGGAAACGGGAAGGCGCGCGATTGCTCCGCGGCGGCAACCGGCTCAGCGGCGCGTCGTATGACGGCGGCTTCTATATGGGGCCGACGGTATTCGACGCCGTGGACAACCACATGCGCATCGCCCAGGAAGAGATCTTCGGGCCTGTCGTTGCCGTAATCCCGTTTGACGACGAGGACGAGGCGCTGGCAATCGCCAACGACACGGTCTACGGGCTGGCCGCCGGCGTCTGGTCGAGCAACCTGCGGACGGTCATGCGCTTCGCGCGCGACCTCAAGGCGGGCACCGTGTGGGTGAACTGCTACAACGGCTGCGGCGTCGCTAACGTGCCGTTTGGCGGCTACAAGCAGAGCGGTCTCGGGCGCGAGCAGGGGCCGGAGGGCGTGGAGGCGTTCCTCGAGACGAAGAGCGTCCACATAAACCACGGATAGCAGCTTACACGAGTGGAAAGCGGCGAATTGACAGGAGGCGAAGGTGGCAAAGTCAGATGGCGGCAAGGAACTAGAGATCGTGCGTATCTTCGACGCTCCCCGTGAGCTCGTCTGGAAGGCGTGGACGGACCCGGAGGTCATGATGCGCTGGTGGGGGCCGAAAGGATACACCTGCCCGGCGTGCAGGATTGACCTGGAGGTGGGAGGCACATACCTCAATTGCATGCGGTCGCCTGCGGACCAGGATTACTGGAGCACGGGCGTTTACAAGGAGCTAGTCGAACCGGAGCGGATCGTCACCACCGACAGCTTTTCCGACGAAAGAGGAAACGTGGTCCCGGCCTCGCATTACGGGATGAACCCGGACTTCCCGCTGGAACTGCTGGTGACGGTCACGTTCGAGGATCAGGATGGTGCCACCAAGCTCACGCTGAAGCACGCCGGCTTCCCCTCGAAAGAAGACCTCGAAGGCGCGAGGATCGGCTGGAGCGAGTCGTTCGACAAGCTCGCCGCGGTTCTGCGGAAGGAAATGCGGGGCAGGACGCGACGCAAGAAGGCGGCCTAAGCGGGCTCGCCACCGAGGCCAGATCGAGAAGCGCGTTACGGGACCTTCATGCATCCTTCACGCGGCTCGGCCGCCAGTTCATCGTTCTCCCACAGCCTGGCGATATTGTTAGGTATTGGCCAGTGGAAGGCCAGCTAGAGAAAAAGGAGCAACTACGACGTCGGAAATGAAGTTTATCGCCGAGCCGGGGAAGCAGCAGATCATCGTGACGCGCGAGTTCGAAGCGCCGCCGGAGTTGGTCCACAGGGCGTACGTCGAGCCGGAGCTACGAGCTCAATGGTGGGGCCCGGGCTACCTTACCACTAACGTCGAGAAGATCGATGCGAGGCCGGGCGGAACCTGGCGGATCGTCCAGCGCGACCCTCAGGGTAACGTGTACGCGTTCCACGGCGTTTTCCACGACGTGACGCCGGAGCGGACCGTCGAGACCTTCGAGTGGGAGGGCATGCCGGGGCACGTATCACTTCAGACGGCCACGCTCACGGAGCGCGGGGGCAAGACAACTCTGACGCTTAACGTCGTCTTTCAATCGGTCGAGGACCGCGACGGGATGATCGGGGGGAACATGCACGAAGGCATGGAAGACGGCATGAATCGCCTTGATGAGCTCCTGCGGCGGCTTCAGCGGGAGCGTCGCGCGGCTTGAGCCTTCGTCCACGCCAAAGTCGATAACGCGGAGGAGCAATCATGATCCCCCACTTCAATCTGACCGCCGAGCCCGGCAGGCAAGATGTCAGCATCACAAACGTCTTCGACGCGCCGCGCGATCTCGTCTTCAGAGCCTACACCGACCCGAAGCTTATCCCCGTCTGGTGGAACTCCAAGGATTTCGCGGTCGAGGTCGAGAAGATGGAGGTCAGGCCGGGTGGAAGCTGGCGGGTGATCAGTCGCGACGCCAGCGGCGGTGAGTACTGGTTCCGGGGCATGTACCACGACGTGAGTCCGCCGAAGCGGATAGTCCAGACCTTCGAGCATCAGGGCATGCCGGGGCACATTTCGTTGGAGACGGTGACGATCGAGGGACTCGGCGCCGGCAGGACCAGGGTGACGGACCACGTCGTCTTCCAGTCGGTCGAGGACCGCGACGCTGCACTCGAAATGGGAATGGAAGCGGAAGCGCCGCGGGTCATGAGCAGGTTGGAAGACCTTTTTCGACACCTACGGGGAGAACTGAGCCGGGCGGCCTAGATGGCTTCAGAAGGGGAGCAACTGCAAGCAGCGCTGGGCAGCCTAGGCTGCCTGGTCCTCTGCGGCGAGGCGCCGCGGGCGCGGCAGCTTTCGTTGCTTGTGGAGTTGCACCATCGCCTCGACCACATTCGGACTGAACTGGGTGCCGGAGCAGGCGACCAGCTCTTGCAGAGCCGAGGCTACTGAACGCCCCGGTCGGTAGGGGCGGTCGCTGGTCATGGCGTCGAAGCTGTCGGCCACGGAGACGATGGCCGCCGGCGCCGGTATTTCCTCCGCGCCGAGACCGTCGGGGTAGCCGCCGCCGTCCCATCGCTCGTGATGCGACCGGGCAATGGACGCAGCCAGCTCGAAGCCTGTCCGCCCAGCGAGGAACTGTTCGCCCCAGACGGCGTGATGTTTCATCAGCTCCCATTCCGCTTCGGTGAGCCGCCCGGTGTTGGCGAGAACGGAATCGGGGACGCGTATCTTGCCCATGTCGTGCAGAACGGCTGCCAGGCCGATCTGTCGGGCGGACTCCTCATCGTAGCCCAGCTCCAGGGCCAATTGTTCGGAGACAACGCGGACGTTCTGAAGGTGCTCGCCGGTCGTTCGGTCGTGCGCCTCGGCGGCGGCCGCGAGCAGCATGACGGTCTCCTGGTGCGCCTGGCTGAGGCGCCCGGAAGCCGACCGCAGCTTTTCGACCAGCGTTTCCAGGCTGACGATCGCCGTAACTTGCGTAGCGATAGCGCTGACGAGCTGGGCGTCGCGCGGTCCAAGCGCCTCTTCGGTCTTGCTGGCGACGGCCAGGGTGCCGATCATCTCGCTGCGCCAGAGCATCGGCGCAACAAGGGCGGACTTCAGCCCAGCTTTGCGCAGCATCTGCTGCTCAGAGTCGGTGAGATGTTCGCTCCGGCGCGGGTCGTCCATGATGACGGGGCGGCCAGCGCGCAGCAGCTTCCGGATTGATGTCCCTGATGTTCTGGCGAGACCGGCCTCGCCGTTCCAGCGTTGCAGAAGCCGCTCCGGCAGATGCGCGAACGTGCTTACGGAAGGCGTTCCGCTTGAATCGTGGTTGAACAGCGAGAAGCTTACGGCGTCGTAGCCGCCCGTTACCGACAGCCGGTGGGCCACGAGTCGCAGTTTCTCATCGAGGTCGCCGGCGGCCGTCAAGAACGGTACGATCTCGCCAACGATCCGAGCAGCGATTGCGTCCTGATCTTGCGAAGAAAGGAGCTTGACCGAAGTGCGCGCGCGCTGTCGCTTCGCTGCGTACATCGCGCTGTCCGCGAGGTCGATCAGCTCTTCGACCCTGGAGGCTTCGATCGGGTAGATCGCGGTCCCGGTGCTGATATGGACGGGAATGTGGGCGCCCGTCCGGGGCTCCTGCATCGTCACGCGGGAGAGCGAGGCGAGAACGCTCTTCTCGTAGCGCTCGGCCTCGGCGCGGCCGGCGTAAAGGATGGCGATGAACTCGTCGCCACCGTAACGCCCAATCAACGCGCCGTCACCGGACAGCGCCTTCGCGACTGAGACCAGCACGCGGTCGCCGGCGGTGTGACCAAACGTCTCGTTGATCGCCTTCAGGCTGTCGACATCGCTCATCATAACGGCGATGGGCTCGCCGTTGCCCTTTTCGGCAACTACCCTTCGAAGCTCGGCGACGATCGCGAGGTGGTTCAGCACACCGGTGAGCGGGTCCCGACGCATCTGATCACGCAGCGCCTCTTCCGCTTTCTTGCGCTCAGTGATGTCGCGCAGCACGCCCTCGACGCCGATAATGTTCCCAGCCGCATCGCGGACGACGTGTGAGCCGACGGAGGAGTTGACCAGGTGGCCGTCCTTCGCCCTTAACACTACCTCGTGGTCGGTGACCTCTCCTTTGCTCATCAGCTCGTTCAGGAGGCCGCTGCGTTCCTCAGGCCAGGCGTAGACATCGAGGACCTGCGTGCCGATGAGCTCTTCGCGTGTGTAGCCCCAGCGTTGAACCGCCGGCCCGATCTCGGTGATGATTCCCCGTGCATCAGTGCGATAGAAGATGTCCTGGACGCTCTCATAGATCTGACGGTACTTCTCCTCGCTGCCACGAAGGACCTCTTCGGCACGCACGCGCTCGGAGACGTCGTGAGCGATGCCCAGGACGACGGTGTCGCCCCTCTCGTTCTCGATCAAGGAAGCGGTGGCGACCAGATAAACGAGCGTCCCGTCCTTCCGCATGGCTGTTAGGTTCCGGGGAGCGCCGTGCCCGGCTTCGATAATCTCCGCCATCCTGGTCTGAGCCGCCCGTTGCTGCGACTCATCAAGCAAGTCGTAAACAGTCAGCTTTGTCAGCTCGTTGCGGCTGTAACCGAGCAGTTGCAGAGTGGCCTCGTTCGCGTCGAGGAACTTCCCTTCCAGGTCGTGAAGGTAGACGGCGTCGAACGAGCGCTGGAAGAGCGAGCGATAGCGCTCGTCGCCGCGTCTGAGCTTGAGAGAGCGATCGGCGGCAAAGGCGAGAGCGCAGGCCAGGGCGAGAGCAGGTGCGGTGCCGGCGAGCACGATCAGCGCGACCCGGGAATCACGCCAGGCAGCCAGGGCGACGCCACAGGCCAGGGACGCCGACAGGGCTAGAACTACCGGGACGGCGAGCCCTCGGACTTTCCTCATATCCTCACTTCAGTACCCACGGTTCTCGGAGAGGCCACGCCGAAGGCCTTCCCCTTATTGTCGGTAGCGACGAGCTTCCTCTGAAGCTGTTCGGGAACTTGCAGGCGCCGGGCATGCCGATGAGATGATACGTCGAGAGGAACGCCGTTCCGGCAGCGGGAGACTGATTCAGGGAGAGCGCGCCTGCCGGCTCTTCGACAGAAGCGAGAAGGCCGCACCGAGCGCCACAAAGGCGGCGCCCAGGCAGGCGAACGCCAGGGCGTTTCGAATCGGAAGCCAGGCGACGTCGCGGCCCAAGGCGTAGAGCTGCGCATTCAGGTAGTCGCTTTCGTGCGCCGCCGCGAGACGTAGGAAGAAGCGCACCGCCGTCGCTATGACCAGCAGCGGCAGCGAGGCGGCCAGCACCGCGATGCCAAAGCTCGTGAGGCGTCCGTAGCCACGACTCAGCAGCATCAGCGCGAGCGCCAGGATTGCCGCAAGCGCGGCAACGGCGATGAGGATGATACGCATGGCGTCGTGGTTTGCCTTGGTTAGCAGCCCGGCTGTATAGCGCACTGCGCCCGGCGGCGACAGGACCTGGATGTGAGAAGCGCCGTCGCTGTCTGACGCGCGGAAGGCGGAGAAACCGTCCGCATAGAGCTTGTCGGCGGAGCGATCAAGGACGGCGTTTCGCAAATCGGTCGGCGAGAGGTCCTGGCTTTCAGCGGTGCTCAGGTCAAGCGCAATCGGAAAGGCTGGTAGTCGAGGCGCGGGAGCTGCGCCGGCGTTGCCGGCAGTCACCTGGTCCGGGCTAGCCATCAGAGCGTCGATCTCTGTCAGGCTGGCGACGGTCCGGCGCAGTATCGCGTGCGAGGGCCCGGCCGCCGAGAGCTGCGTCGCGTCGACCGCGAGCAGCAGCACACCCAGCGTCGAGACGAAGGCCAGCCCAACCGCCCACTTGAAGAACATGCGCCAGAACCCCCGTCCAGCCTTCGCCACCCGCAAACTCGCCGTCGCGGGCTCTTGCTCGACTCCAGCGTACGCCATCCCTGGCCTCTTTGCAGCTAATCGCCGGCTACGACAAGCGTATCAACGATACGGTCGTGGAGAGCGCGTCGCTTGCGGTCGGACAGCACCGTCACCAGCGCGACCGGCGTCGCAAGCACGGAAAGCACTAGAACGGTCGCCGTCGTGAACAGGACAACGGCGTTTCTCGTCTGCTGCGTGCTTAGGACGACCAGAAGCGTCCAGGGGATGACAAGCGCGGGGTGAAAGAGCAACGGGTTGAGCAGGAACATGCGCAAAAGCGCTCGGAAGCTCCCGAGCCGGCCGCCATCACTCCTGGCGATGCGAATCCCGACGATGTACTTGCCGACGGTCTGACCGCGCCAGGAAAGGAGCCAAACGTTGAACAGCACCCAGAAGGGGATGACGGCGGCCACGATGCCGATGGCGGCGTAGAAGGCGGCATTGGGCGGATCGCTGTCGCCGAAGTTGCTTCGCACCAGGAGCTGGAACATCGCGATCATCCCGAAGAGCGCCAGGAAGGCGACGAGGATGACCGTATCGAAGATGAACGCAACAAGACGCGCTTGCAGGCCCGCGCCTCTTGGCTCCGAGGAACCTACCACCCTAGTCAAGCCCAAATCACCTGTCCGCCGAGAGTCCCAGCCGCCTGATTATAACATGCGCCGGATCGCCACCGCGAACCGCCGCCGTTTGTCAGCCTACGAAGTCGAATGCTATTCTCAATACGTGAGCCGCGCTCCTCGACCACGAAGGAGGCTCTTCGAGCGACGATGAAGAAACTTCCCGTCCCGCTCATTTCCCTGGCCATCGTTGCCGTCATAGTCGCGCTCTCGGCACTGGGGAGTTGGACGACCCTCAGCGTCATCGGACTACCGCTTTCCAAAGACGAGTTCAACCTGGGCGTCTGGGAGCTGCGCCACTTCCCGAACAAGTGGCTGTACGACCTGGGCCACATCGGCGGCGACGGGAGCCGGGACGACCAGAACGGCGACATCCGGCGCTACCTGCAGCTCCAGCAGCAGGTCGACGCGCTGAACGCGGAGCTGTCGCAGGAGAGCGCAACGAACGCCTCGTCGGAAGCGATCAAGACGACGACGCAGCAACTGCAGCAGACGCGGAGCGAGCGGGCGTCAATCCAGGTCCGCGTCCAGTCGATACTGGAGGGCCGCATCTCTTCGGTCGCCTCGGGGCTCGGCCTCGAAACGACGCTGCCGCTGTTCTCACGCGTCCACTGGCTGTTCCCGCCGGTCGATTTCGAGTTCGAAGACCCCCCGTACGTGCTCATCATCTCGCCGCGCGACCGCATCGAGGAGACCGGCGCGACGCTCCTGCGCAACGACCTGTCTCTCGAAGAAGCGCAGCGGCTGGAGAGCGACGCCGAATCGAAGTCCGACAACGTCTCCGCGCTGGTCGTGCCGACGGGCGGCATAAGCGCCTACCCCGCCATCGTCGAGCCAAGCGAAAGCTACCTCGACGCCCTCCAGGTCGCCTCCCATGAGTGGACGCACGGCTACCTGTTCTTCCATCCGCTGGGCGCCCGCTACTTCGAGAACGACACACTGCGGACGATCAACGAGACGGTCGCGGACATCGTTGGTCGGGAGATGGGGTCGCTGGTCGCCGCCTCCTATCCGCTGCCGACGGCCACGCCCGCGCGGTCGCCAACGCCACAGCCAACGCCGGATACCGTGAACGTCGACCAGGTTCTGCGGCAGTTACGCCTTAACGTCGATTCGCTGCTGGCGCAGGGAAGCGTGGCCCAGGCGGAATCGTTGATGGAGCAGACGCGTGAGTTCCTGGCCGCCCATGGCCACTATTATCGGAAGATCAACCAGGCGTTCTTCGCGTTCTACGGTCTCTATGCGACGACGGGGGCGTCGAGCAGCCCGATTGGGCCGAAGCTGGAGGAACTGCGACAGAAGAGCGCGTCGCTGGGGGACTTCCTGCGCGCCGCCGAGACGATAACGAGCGAAGCGGACCTCGACCGGCTACTGGCAGAAGCGGGGGCTACGCCTACTCCACCTTGATGGTTGTCCGGCGCGTCTTGGGACCCTCCTGCTCTTCCATCTTGTCCAGCGCGGCGTCGATGAGGCTGCGCATGGCGGTCAGCATCTCCTTGCGCGCGCCGAGCATGTGCGCCCGAAACTCGGGCGTCAGCACGCCCATGCCGGGCTTCTTGATTCGCAGGATTATCTCCCCTTCGGGCGTCCACTCGCATTCGAAAAGCTTCTCCGCCATGATGGCCTCCTTTGCAAGCGGTCAGTCCGGCCGCGCGAAGCGGATCGTCAGCCGGTCATTCTCCAGTTTAGCACTTTCGGTCCGCATGCCGACGAGCACCCGCGGCAGGATGACGTTCCGCTTGTTCTTGCCAACGTTGATGACCAACTCATCGCCTATCTGCGATAGTGACACGTCTTCCTTGCTCGTGAAGGGAAGCAGCAGCGTCAGAATGTAGTCGCCGTCGTCCTGCCGCACCGCCTGCGTCTGCCCGCGGAAGCGGATGAGCGTCGGGTCGTCCTCACCGTAGAGGGCCGTGGCGAAGCGTTCGAGCATCTCCAGGCCGACCACCTCCTGGTCCATCAGCGGCGCCGTCAGGATCGGCAGCGGCGCGAAGCCCTCCTCGACCAGCGCGAAGTAGCGCTCCTGGCTCTCCTTCCAGGACGTGAAATAGGCGTCGGTCACGTCCTGCGGGATCAGGCGGTTGCAGACGACGAGGTCGCTGGGATAGCCGTAGAGGTTGAGGTAGGTGAAGGTGCGCTGCGCCTCCTTGATCACCATCTTCTCGGCGTTGAGGACGAGCCGGACGGAGCTGACTTCCGCGTTCGTCAGGATGTCGCGCATCTTGTCTAGTCGCTCGAAGAGGTCCTTCAGCGCCTCGAACACGTCGTCGTCGGGAAACGGGAGGTCCGTCACGCGCGTCAGCACCGGCCGGGCGATGCGGGCCGCCGTGCGCTGGATTGGGAAGATGCGATGCAGCCACCAGCGCATCACATCCGGGAAGCTCAGCAGGCGCAGCGTCTCGCCGGTGGGCGCGCAGTCGACGATTATGGCGTCGAAATCGCTCTCCTCGTAGTACTTGATGAGGTGGACGAGGCCGGCCAGCTCCTCCATGCCCGGCAACACCGCCATCTCCTCCGCCAGCACCTCGTCGATGCCGCGCCAGGCCATGACGATGCGGATGTATTCCTCCAACGTGCCCCAATGCTGGTCGATCTCCTTGAAGACGTCCAGCTCCTGCGCCCACAGGTTTTCGCTGATGGGCGTGGGGTCGCCGCTGACCGGCATGTCGAAGCTGTCTCCGAGGCTATGCGCCGAGTCGGTGCTCATCACCAGCGTCCGGTGCCCCAGCCGCGCCGAGCGGAGCGCCGTCGCAGCCGCCACGCTCGTCTTGCCGACGCCGCCCTTGCCGGTGTAGAGGATTATGCGCATGTCGCGCTGCTTCATGGGTTCGCAGCCTCCCTACCGTAAATGATACAGCACATTGACCACGGCCGTGTTGGGGCGTCGATTCAGGGCGCGGCGCAGGCGGGCCGCCGGCTGGTTGTGAAGGAGGCTCTGCCAGAAATGCACCGTCACAAACTCCGGCAGGACGACGGTGATGCGCCCCTTCGGGTTCGAGCGGTCGACGGCGTCGACGTAGGCGAGGAACGGCGCCACCAGCGCCCGGTACGGCGACTCCACGATAACCAGCGGCACGTCCTGAAGCTGCTCCTCCCACTGCGTCCGCAGCGCCTCTGCTTTCTCCACGTCGTCGGTGATGTGTACCGCGGTCACGTTCCGCGACAACGTGAGCGCGTACTCGATGGTGCGCAGGACGGCGCGGTCCAGTCCTTCCACCGGCACGATGACCGTCTGCGAGCTGTTCCCGAGCGGCAGGTCCTGGAGCTCCCTCAGGTCGCCTTCGCGCAACTCCAGTTGCTCTGCGACGCGCACATAGTGATGCGAGACTCGGTCGAACATCAACACCAGGAGAGGAAGCGCCAGCAGCGCGATCCAGGCACCGTGAGTGAACTTGGTCCCGCCAGCAATGAGGACCACCGCGGCTGTGCCAACCGCGCCCACTCCGTTGATGATCATGCTCCGCCTGTGGCCTGGCTCTTCCATGTGCCGCCAGTGCATCACCATACCCGACTGTGACAGCGTGAAGGCCAGGAAGACTCCGATGGCGTAGAGCG
>JBEKXP010000014.1:0-24682 GCA_049511815.1 Dehalococcoidia bacterium | reverse complement strand
GCGAAGAGGAAGCTGGAGATGGCAAGGTGGAAAAGAGGCCGTCTGGCATCGCATTACCGAAGGTGGTTGAAGTCACTGAAAATGAGTGGCCAACTAGGGGGATGGACGCGTATTCAGCACTTCGGATCGTCAATGCTGGCTTAGAAGAGAGTGACGAAGAGGGCCGGGCACAGGCGTCGATATATGACTTCTTCGTCAACGTAGATAACATCTTCCTCAAGACGGAAGAGAAGGCGTCACCTAACAAAGCAGATGTCCTCTCAGCAAGGTTCAAGTTCGGGATGATATTGGTCGGTTTGGGCGTACTAAGGCACTGCTCGAAGCAGCAAACTGATGGGGAAACCCTCGACGAGGACTCAGTTCGGCCATCCGAGCCGGAGGACCTGGTCGCTCACGCTACCGATGCGATAAGCCCCATGCTTCTCCCGATGATTGAAGCACTCGGCGACCTGGAACCTGATGAGCCGCTAACCTACGGAGAACAGAGCGGCGACGGAAGTGAACCTTAGAGGCTACTTGTCCTTGGACAGTGAATGGAAGAGGATGTATTCCCTGGCTGCGTCGTAGTCCTTGCCTCGCGCATACCAACGCCGATTTGGGACGTCGCGCACGACATCTTCAGAGCCCCTCACTAGCTGCGACTGAACGTAGCCGGCATTCTCCATAGCCTGTTCAAAACAGCCTAACTGGCGCGACGCGTCGCTAAATGCCACGACCTGAACGACTACTGCGTCAGCCCTGAGGAGAGGCCGAACTGCCCGGAAGGCGGATTCCAGTTCGCTGAAGTAGCGCGTCTCGCCGATGCGACTCCGGCCTCCCATCGTATAATAGCTCGGCCCGCAACCATCCTTGTGTCGCGCTATCCAATATGGGGCAGCCGTCTCCTTGCGACTTTGTACTTGCCATCTGTGATACAGCACGTGCACTCCTGGGTAAGGCGGAGACGTCAATACCAACCCCACCTGACCTTTGACGCGGCCTAATGCGGGGTTCTTAGCCCCAATGCCCGCTCCCACGCCCAGCAAGCGCCTCCCCTTCACAATGCTGCTCACAGGCACCCCATGGGCGCGTGCTGACTCTACGAACTGGTCCAGACCCCTCAACATTCCCTGGATCGTGTCATCGAGCTTCCGATGAAGCATCTCAACACTCGGGCCAGCGTCCCTCGCTTCCAGAGCCCACTGGCCCATCCTCAAGAGAGCACAGCGCGCGAATGTTCGTTGACGGCCGTTATCGAGGTGGTCAAGAGCTGAAAGGGCCGCGCCAATGGGACGGCGAAGTCCGTCTGGCAGGTTCGTCGTGCGGCCATCCCGGGCGCCTAACCAGGGAACACGTAGCGGATCAGTTTGAACCCATGCGCTAATCGACTCACGATCCCTAGCGGTCAGCGGGGTCGTCTTCGCCCTGGCTACAAGCAGAGCGAGGCGGTTTACATCGAAACCCAGTGCCCTCCGGCCGTGCGCGAGGGCTTCGACAATGGTAGTGCCTCCACCCATGAAGGGGTCTAGGACGTAGTCTCCCGGCCGACTGAGACGGAGGACCACCTCGCGCACCAGTTCAGGAGAGGTGGCAGCTGGATAGCGATAGAAGCCGTGCGTGAAGCCGCGGACACGGTCTCTAGAGTGCAGCGCCTGCTGCAGGGACAAATCATTCATCTCGTGCTCCTCCACCACGCCCGCCCACTAAGTAAACGCTACCGCAGCCAACCAGGTCAAGCGGCGAGTCTGTGTCGGCTGTCGTGTGAGTGTTGCCATCCGGCCGGGGCCTGCGCACCGCTTGACAAGCCGGACGGTTGTGAGTATACGCCTATCCGCTATAGGCCACTATCGCGTGCCCGCCTGGAGGCGTCGACCTTCCGGGTGGGCGGCATCATCTATGGACAACGTCACGTTTCGCCGGAGGAACCGGCTAAAGAAGCATTTCGTCATCACCTCGAACGTCCTCTTGTTCGGCTACCCCCACGTTTCGGACAGCGCCAAGGTAGCCTTCCAAGTCATCGACAGCTTTGATTGGCAGGACGGCCAGGGGCTACGCAAGGGCTTCGCCTACCCGTCCGTAGACCACCTCGCGGCCATCCGCGCAGTCAGCGACCGGACCATCCAGCGCCATATCGACGAGCTAATGGCGGCCGGCCTCTTGACCAAAGAGGAGTGGCCAGGCCACAAGAACATCCTCTACATCGAGGACGTGAGCGCGGAGGAGGCCAAGCGCTACGAGGACAGCTTCGCAAGGGGTGACAATAATGACACCCCTCCGGTGACAAGAATGTCACCCGAAACAATACGAAGAGAAGAAAGACTAAATGACGTTGAAGAAACGCCTCTGTTTAGAGCTAGAGCGCCATCCGAGGACGAGCAGGGTTCTCTGCTAGACGAGATGCTATCGACTCTCGGAGACGTGGAGAGTGAAGGGTACTACCGCCGTCTAGCGTCGACCGTACCGAAGGACATCATCTTCGAAGCGTTGAGCCTTGTGAAGCGAGCCGTGCATGAAGGCAAGATACGGAAGTCTCGGGGCGCGCTCTTCGTCGCCATCGTCAAGCGAGCGTGCGCCGACCGGGGCATGTCCCTTGCCTTCGGCAACCCAGTTCACGCGACCATCCCCGCGAGATAGCAAACCCGAACCTGAGAGCGGGTGGTAGCGCGATTATACGCGGTTAACCAGCTTCGAAACGTTGTCATGCACCCTGCACGCGGCCGATAGTCGCACAGGCCAACCCCTATGGGCCGCCACCAAAAGAGAAGCTAATAGCTCTCCCTGATGGAGACGGCCTCCTCGACCCAGTTTCCAAGATTCGACTTGATGTGATCGTAGACATTCGTGCTTGTTGAGTACGGCGGGTCGTAAGCCTTGACGATGCTCGAAAGGCTCTTGTCATTCACGGTGAATTCGCCGAACGGGTTTATACCCTTTGTGGACTGATTGCCTGCCTGGTCCTTGAGGTTGTGTATGTAAATACCGACAAGCCCCCTCCCGTCCTTCCAGGATTTCTTGATTTCATACTTGACCCACTTTCGCCCGGCTGTCGCCGCCCCGATGAGCACGATAGTGCAGGACCGTCCCTTGAGCTGCCCGTCAATCCACTCCTGAATAGCGTCGTCTCCACGCTTCGTGATAGTTTCCCAGTCGTTGTCGGAGATGGGTTGGTTGCCTTCAACAACCCCGATGTTGCGCACTTGCGATGCTCTCCAGTTGTCGGGCTTGTAGTGAAAGCTGAAGAAGGTCTTCCGAGCCATTCGTTCCTCCTCTTCAGTCTACGCTGCGACCACTACAGCTGCCATTCTGAAGCCATGGCCGCCCCGAAAGATAGCGTCACTTTCGTGGCTATTCAATACTCGATCATTGGCAGCAGCGCTTTTAGATTGTCCCAAGTCCAGTTGTACACTTTCCCTGCGTTCTCGACGGGAGAACAGTCGAGGTCTTTCTGCTTGATCTGAAAGATCCTCTTCTCGAGCTCTCTGGTAACCTTCACCTCTTTCAACACGCCAGGCGCGTCGTGCGTCTTCTTCCCGAGCATTACGACAACGGTGTCAGAGCTTTTGATCTTGGCCCTTGCCTTCTCCAACCATTCCTTCTCCGGCTCTTCTTCTTTCAGGGAAGTGTCGGTGACATCGAAGGGCGAGTCAGTGCTCCTGGATTGTCCGATGAGAAGCTCCTTCAGCCCCTTGTCGTTCTCGTAGTCAAAACTGACAAAGACTCGTTGCTTGCGCTTTGCCATTGGCCCTATCCTTTCTTGGCTGATTCGCCTGTTTTGATGACAATGTCTTTCATTATTCTCTGCATTAGGGCTGGATACTCCCGGGACACTAGCAGGTCTCTAGCCCAGTCCTTGTTGGGGTCGTCGACGTTCTCGATCCTGCTCAGTTCGGTCGATGCCAAGTCTCTCGCAGCTCCCCCAGGCGCACCGACGGCGTAGCACGGCTTGCTGGGCTGCAAATCCTTGAACATCGATTCTTCTTCCTTGATTCCCTCCATCCCGCCAATGAACACGGCAGCAACGAGTTCGTGGCGGGTCAGCATTCGCCTCCTCAACATCCGGAGACTGCGCGGGAACTGGCGAGGATCATTCGTCTCTCCAACCAGCGACTTCTCAGGCCCGAATGGAGGGGCCCAAACAGTTTTCCCAAGACCCAGCCGCTGCATTCTCCTGGTCGCCGGCGAGATTGAACCTCGGAAGGCCCTGGACTGATAGATGACAACCGGCGATGTGCCTTCGCGAACCATTTGGCGACGTTCTTCGAGCGACGACGGCAAATACTCTTCCGCCACCATCATCACTAGTGGAGACACGGTCGGGTGACCGCCAAAGACCAGGCCGGCTTGTACTGCGAGAACCGCTCTAGCAAGCGCCACAATCGCCTGAGTCATCTCATCCGGATCGGCCGAGTGGTAGTACGTCGGAGACCCGGGGGAAGGAAAACTGGCCGAAAGGAAGACGGCGGAACCCTTGAGCATTGGACTCGTTGGTGGCTGTTGAAAGCTCATTTCAAATCTTCCACAAAGGCGACAATCTGATCCTCTGATATCAGCAACAACCTGCGTTGACCTATCGCCCACTCTAGGAGCCCTCGGCGCTCTTCGGGGACCGATCTGAGAGTGTGAATAAGTACACCGTCTGACTGATTGTGTCGGGTCGCGTGTCCGTCGAGCATAAGCAAGTCCGGCACATCGGGGGCACGAGGCGTTATGCTTATTACGCAGTCCCGCTTTGTCTTGCCCGACGCCTTGGTCTCGGCAACTAACGACCAGTCGGCAACCCCAACGTAGTTGATCCCAACCCTCTTTAGCTCGCTCTGCACGCTCCCCATTATCTCCCTTCGCCGCCGAAGAAGAGCGGCGGCGTGACGCTCTTCCACCACTGTCACAGCTCGAGCCAGAAAACGTGGAGAGAAGCGCCCCTGCCCGCTAGAGTCAACGGTTATCGCCGAAGCGGGAACGTGTACCCGGTACTTCTCATAGATCCCAGGCAACGTTGTGCCCGAGGTAACCGTTTGTGGCCATGTGAGAACAAGCAAACCCATATTGCGTTTTCGCGCGTAATTGATCTCTTCTTCAACCCAGGAAGAAGTGCCCACTTCGGGTGACTCAACCAACAGCACGAATGACTTCTCATCGAGGGCTTCAAATAGCTTCTCCTGAAACTTCACCCCAGGATCAATGGAGAATCGATCAAGAAACACCTGGAAACCCCGCCGCGAGAGGGTGGCCCAAAGCTGGTCCGCTATGATCAAGGAGTCACTTCTCCGGTAACTCACAAAAACCCGCCTCTGGAACTCCGTGAGACCCAATGACCGCAGCAGGTGGAGAATTACATCTTCTGCCGCCCCTGGTTGTCTCCAAATCACGGCATTGAATGGGTGCAAGGCCGACGGCAGCACTTGTTGGACCGAGTCGCCCTCTTCTATGACAGGGAAGGTCGGCAGCCCTGCTTCAACAGCCAGGTGAGCTGACTGGACGCAGTTCTTGTCCGCCTTTCCAGCTGCACTTCCAAGAAAAAGGCAAGCTGCAACTTCTTCGGCGGACGGCTTAGCGGACGCGCCTGCCTTGACCTCAACAAGCTGAGGTTTCAGCTTTAGCAATCGCATTTCCCTAGCGAGAGCCAGCCGCAACTGCTGCACCTTGCAGTCTTGGTCCTTGTGAATCAAGTACAAAGTATATAAGCTGCTCATTCTGACGATGGAAGACTACTGCTCTTGCGTTGCAAAGTCAAATCCGATGCGCACCTTATTCGCATCTTGCGCACGCACCAAAGAACCCTTGCAATCCGGTCGTCAGATGACACGCGGGCAAGACCGCAGGATTCATCCTCGCAGAGTGGGCTCTGACCCTTCCCGCAGATTCGGCGAAAAGCGTCGAGTGTGGGCCGAACGGCAAACGGACTTTTAATCCGGGAGTCGAGGGTTCGAATCCCTCACGGCTCTCCAAAGGCCTTTTCTGAATCTGAAATCGGGGAGGAGCGCTCGGCCGGCGCTCCTTAGTCGTCTTCGCGACTAGCGGATTTGTCGACCGTGTCGGCGAGGCAAAACGAATCCTGCAGTCTCCTTGCCCAGCAAGCCAAGACGCCGAAGGTTCGGCAGGGCAAACGAAGGCGAGACTTGTCTTGTTTCTCGTTTAGTCGACTCGATTGATTCTGTCAGATTACAGCCCCTGCCGCTCATAGACTGATGCTCTTAAGACGGGCGTTTTCATTGATTCTCCGCCCAGCCTTAGGAATATCCACCCAATCATTGCCCACCTTTATCCTCATTAGAGCCGAGGAAAAGTCCGTTGTCGAACCGTGATCCAGACAACTCGACACAATCGCTGAACCCACGCCGTATTGGTCGACCGGAGCGCGTTCACTCTCGAAGAGCTTTATCTTGTCTTCTGTGAATCCGCCTGAAACCATTATCCTCACGTCCTCGCACCATTGGCGGCCCCGTTCTTGCCAATCTGCGGGCAGTTCCCACTCACGCCATGCTTCGTCGAGCCCTTTGCGCAGCAACCGAACCAGACGGACACTCGGCCCATAATCTTCACGCCTGCCGTCACGCTCCAAGCTCTTGTCAAGCAGTTCGCGAGGCGTATCGACGCGCACCGCGCGCAACTTGTAACGCATGGCGTCATCTCCTCTTCCAGCCTCAATATTCGATCTATAACGTACAAATAACTCTCTCATAACGTGACGCGCATCGCCAATACAGTCATTATGGAAATCTATCAAGGCTACCCGCATCACGTCGAGGGGCATCGTTTCACAGAACCTTAACATCAGCTCAGCGGGGTCTCCGAGAAAGCAGGCAATCGCTTCGTGAGAGATTGTTCCTCCTACGCCGCCCCCCCACCATTCGGTATTGGCTCTGGTCGCAACAACATCGGGAAGATGCGCGTTGTAGTCGGCATTGAACCTTGATACTGCAACATGGTAAGCATAGCCGTCCGCAGCCTGTACCTCGGGCGGATCGAAGCGTGCCGAGAAGAAATACACTGGTTTACCTTTGGCAGCCCGAAAGAGAAGATACGAGTTGGTAGCGATTCGAGATGCTCGAGCCAGTACACCCAACATCGGGGTCTTGAGCAAGGCATAATCCCGAAATCGACCGCGAATGATAAGGACGGCAGGTGAATTCTTAGGATCTCCGTCGAACTCTACGATTTCTCCGTCCTCCATCGCTTCCACGTCCAGCATCTGAGCAGTATTCACGAACACTCCCTTTTCATCGAAGAATCCCGTGCATTCTTTCAAGATAGTGAGAGCCTTCGGAATGCCTGCAAGCAGAGTGAAGGGCCTACGAGCAATCCAGTGCGTTTCTACAATCGCCTCACCAACGTCAAGATTAGGCGTGTCAGCAATAGGAGCCCCATAATTGACACGAGGAGTTCCCTTAAACCGATATCCCTGTTCAGACAACGCGCGGAGAATTTTGACGATATTGACGTATGGTGGGTCAGCGTATATGCCAAGGCGGAGGCCATCTACATCCAACCGATACTGCCCCACGTCGATCGAAGACTGTTTCTGTCCCACCTATCTCCTCTTCGCTTTGATTCGTTCGACAACTACATCGACCTGGTGCCCAACCTCTATTTCGCCGTCGAGAACGATGTCCGCCATTCCCTTGCCGGGTTCCACAAACTCGTCATGCATCGGACGCGCGTAAGACTCCCAGTATAACAGTTCGTCACGGAGTGACCAGCCTCGAGAATCCCCCAGGATATCCCTCCGCAGCCTTCGCACCAAACGTACATCAGCTGGAGTGTCCACAAATATACGCACATCAAAGCTATTTCGCAGATATTCATTATGGAAAGGCCACAAGCCTTCAATGACTATGAAATCCTTGGGGATGACTTTTATCCCTCCGATCCGTAGCCCAGAAACATAGTCAAAGACGGGAAGAATAGTACTGCGGCCCGCATTCAAACGGCGTACGGAGCTACGGACGCGTTGCCACCCGACGGACGACGGGTGGTCCCAATTATGGGTCCCAGGAGGTTGGGCGGCGGAAGTGCGATCGTAGTCTGTGTAGAACCTATCCAACCCGATGACAAGCACCGCCGACGACCCCAAGCTCGCGATGATCGCTTCTGCGAGGGCGGTCTTCCCTGCACACGTTCCCCCTTGTATGCCGATCCATACGGGTTGAGCCAATTGCACTCCAGTATGGCATCGATTCTAGACGATGGAAGGCTCGCCTTCCCTGGCAACCTCCAGCTTCTTCAGGGCCTCGACCATCGGTTCGTCTCGACCGAACTGCCTCTTCTTATACTCCTCAATTGCCTCTGCGACGATCGCTCTGCCCTTCACCGGATTCCGCGATTCTATGTCCCTCTTTATCCACCGACCAGCCTCGGCGAAATCATCGACAATTGCGTCCGAAACTCCAAATAGATGTGGATGCGTAAAATCGACTACCTTGCCCCCCAAGCAATGCACCTCAGCTCTCCTGTAATGACTTTGCCGAGGCGCTACGGAAATGGTCGGCTTCCCAAACCACTTCGCCGAAAGTAATTCTATCCCCACGCCGATTCCTCGTCGTTGACGTAGGTCTGCGACGACATAATCACAGACACTTATCTGATAGTGGTCTCGTCCAAACACTGTGAACGCATCGCTGATATCGTCACCCCGCTCTTCAGGGCTTAAGAATACCACCTCTATAGGAAATAGGACTTTTAAAAGATCGTCCCTAGCCGAATCATCCCACGACACCTTATTGGCGTCAGCAGGCCCCTTCTTGATTCCACCGCAGCAATATATGGCGATTGTCGGGCTCACTCCATCACCCCCTTCAGTCATCAGAACATCCATTCTAGCAGATCGCCATGAGGTTTTCAAATCCATTTTCTGCTTAATGTTGGACGAGGGCTATTGCCAGTGCCGGACTTCAGTCGCAGCAAGAGAAGCGCAAGCTTGCAACGGCCGTCAGGCAGCTGAGAATACCACTGAGACAGGTTTTCAATAGGGTCTCGTATCAAGAACAGGGAGATGTGGCTTTCCATGCTCACAACGCTCGTGCCACCCTCTGCTGAATCGAGTGCCTGTCCGGCATGGCTCGAAGAGGGCATCCTCTTTAGAAGCTCCTTAAGTTCGAGGCTGTATCGCTGTACGAGTCTATCTACCGCTTCGGCCTTCGCAGTTTCGAGGTCGCCCCCAGCCCTTTCTAGGGAAAGATAGACTTCGTCCACTATCTCGCGCAATACCCTGTTGCTCCGATCTCGAAGCGTCAAGTAATCTTCGACGTCGAGCAGCAGTAAACTGGGAACGTGAACGGCATCAAAGAAACTCACTAGGACATCCGCTGCGTCTCCCAGCCTCGATGTCAAACCACGATACAAGTTGAAATCGCTTCCGGAATCTGCAAGCGTTCCTGCAGACAAGGCCCCACAGGTCGCTTCGGCAAAAAACTGCCGTCTAAAAACCACCTGTTCCAAAAGCATGTCCTCTGTGGTCCTATACCGCACTCGCTCGTCATCCGGAGCACGCTTCTCCAGTCGTTTATCGACCAGTTGGATGATATTACGATATTGTGAGTCACTTACCGTCAGAGGCTCCTCGTGAGAATACTCGAACAACGATCCCTGATACCGAGGTTCGCCCTCGTACGTCCACAGCCGTATAACTCCCTCCCTCTGGAAAAGCTTCAACTCTTCCTCGACCTTTTGATCCATAACCAATGGTAGGCCGGAGTTCCCACGAAGAAGGGCTGGCGCCCGTGACCACAGCCCAAGTTGCCTAAGCCGTTCTCGCGCCTCTGCACCGTAAGAGGGTTCACAAAGGTAAATCGACGCGGTGGATGACGCTCCAACGTTCATCAACTGCCCAACCTCCACTGCGCATCCTTCCAATCGTCTAGGTAAAGGTGAAAACTGCAGTGCGTCTGGGTGTAAGTCCCCAGGACGATATCCTGAGCCCACTCCTCCTTACATAAAGCCTCCCAGACCGTCTTCTGCAATTCCGGAAACGATGCCAGAGTCCAGTTACACATCCACGCGTCTGTCGTCCTCATCAATCCAGTCATGTGCAGCTTTTTTTGGCGTATAGCGAATACGAATGCAATGAGTCCGGCCGACTTATCGTCTTCATAGTCCTTTTGAGGATCCCAAATGGCAATCACCGCACGCCGGGAAAGAGGATCCCCTCTCAGCGCGCTTACCACTTTCTCGAGTTGATTTTCGCCGTGCCAGTTCAGGATCCGCTCGTCATTCACCAAGGACGATCCAAACTGGTCACCTTGTCTGAAGCTTGGACTCAGTTTGGATATCCTCCCCTCGGCCGACCAGGGATCTAGAACGACCAGCGCTAAGTTCAAGCACTCGATCACCGGGCCTCTGATCGATGGAACGTAAGTTCCGTTCTTGAGGAGAAACCGAACTCCCCGCTTCCATGCGTCACCACAACTCGACCCAGTAATGACGCTAGCCATCTTTAGCCGTTCGATCCTCTACGATCCTGGGGATGATCTCATTCAGGGTACCTGCCAGGCGTTTCGAACCCGTCTTAAGGTGTCTCGCGCCCTGTACCTCCGCTAATTCCGTCAGCACCGCAACTGGACCGCCGTATTCGGTTTGTCTGACCAGTTGCTCCGCGACATCCCTTGATCCACTTATCACCACCACTCGAAGACATGACGATGCCACCACATAATCGAACGCCCTCTGATCAGACGTTCCCCCGCTCCTCCAAATCATCAACAATGCCTTCAGAACGTTCTCTGCAAAATCGACCATCACCTCATCACTAAGAGCGTCCTGCCGATCGGGCAGTTGTACGAGGTGAGCTATTGCGACGTTGGCCAACCTAAGATCTTCTTCCTGCAAGCCTAAGCCACCTGTTCGCCCTACGATTGCGACCGCTTTGCGCGCTACGTCTGAATGCGAAGTATCCAAGGCTGCGTCGCAAATCGAACAACACGCGTGAATGATAGCTAAGCACACCGTCACCCACTCGTTGTGCCTTTCACGCCTCAGTCCCAGGCAAACGCTTTCCAGGCTGTCTAGAATAGCTTCAGCAACGCCCGGCATGTTGTTTCGCAATGCGTACCTAGCAAGGTTTACTACCTCAATCAGGCCGTTCTCCGCTGTGCTCGCCCCGTCGTGTCCCGGCCATCCCTCCTCAAGATTGACGCCCGTCAACTCTAAGATGTACAAGGGGATGACTACACTGGTCTCTACGGAGCCCTCTTTTACGGCATCCTCTGCCAATCTCGCCAATTCCGCCAAAAGCACCATAAGGAACGTATGGTTGCAGTTGCTCCCAACTAATTGCCGCAACTCCTCTAGCACTTGCCGAACAGCATGCGCAATGGCTACGCTGGCCCGTCCGTCGTCTCGCTGTATCCACCAAGAAATCACTCGTCGGATCCCGCCGATAGATGCAAGCCAACCGGTCATGTCGCCCTCATCGCAACGGTTAGCAGCAAGCATTATGAGTAGCCGAACATTAACAAGCTGTCGGTCCCCCTCAAGTGGATCCTCAGGGTTTCCCTCTTTCGCACGCCCTACGCCCAACCTCTTTCTCACTACGAGGTTGACCATTGCCTCACAGCTCCTGTGCACGTGCAAAAGCGGAAGAGGCAGCACGAAGGCCAGAAGCGATAACCCGAGCACGGCGAGGAGAAGGATCGACAAACCTGCAATTGCAGCGTGCACCGGTGGCAAGAATGGATCCCAACCCCATGGACTCACGTCTGAGATGAGGAGCGCCAGTGAAACGGCGAATCCCACACCTCCAACGATGAGAGCCCACCACAACCACACATGGCCCCCTAGCGCCTTCACGACCTCAACCGGATACTCCCTCTCCCTAGAATCGCGACTCCGATGCCAAGCTTCCAGCGAGAAGCCCACGAGCCCGACGTAGCAAGCCAGCAAGGCACCCTCAAGTGTCAGAATCGCATCCATGGGCAGCATTATACCGTAGGGACAAGGGTTCTCCCAGACGCTTCAAGACATGATTCGGCTGTTTTCTCGCAACGGTGACGAATTCCGATCTGCCGGCTCATCTTCTAAGCCGAGAGGCCGTGGATTCCGTCAGCGCCGGCGGATTTCGACGTTGCCCCGCGCGCCGCGACTGTGGGCCGAACGGCTCGCGGACTCTTAATCCGGGAGTCGAGGGCTGGAGCACCGGGGGAAGACCAGCCTATCGCTCAGGGCAGCCGATAGTCGTAGAGGCCCCACTAGTGGTTGGCGGCGCCAATTCGAGCGAGATTGGAGCAACAAGCCCCCACTTGGACTGATTGGACTGGACTCTTGGACTTCCGTTGGACTGGCAGGCCTCATACTGGCTCCCAAGACCGCCTGACAAACCACCGGCGATGCAGCGGCCGGCAGGCGGCGGAAGGGAGGGGCCATGCGAGGCCTGGTTGTCGGAATAACGGCTCCCGTTGCCCTCGTGGTGGAACTTCTCTGCGTAGTTCTCGACCACTTCGAGGGGATGGATACTACCGATCCCCAGGCGCTTGCTGAGCCGGTCTTCGCTGGCGCTCCCCTGGCGGCGTTCGGCGACTTCCCGGTGGACTGACATGAAGAGGGCACCGTTTCATTTCGTCGCTCAATTTGAATCCCGAGAGCCTCCTCCCGGCGCGCTCCATGCTTGGAGACACCTGTGGAACCGGCTTCTGCAGCGGGGAGACAGCGATCTCTTTGGGTCTGAGCCAGCGGACGACGGAGAAGCTACAACTGAAACCCCTGCCGGGACTTCCACTCGGAAGACAACAAGACGTTGACCGACGGCATGCCGGAGTCTATGGTGCATGAAAACGCCATTGCCGCACCTCTTAGCAGTCACAAGCGGAGTAGGGGAGGCGCCTATGTTCGCGGCTATCTATTGCAGGGTGTCAACGGCCGGCCAGGCGGAGAACGGAACGAGCCTGGACTCCCAGAGGGATGCTTGCCTGAGACTGGCGGCTGAGCGCGGCTACACAGTCCCAGAGGAGAACGTTCTGCTGGAAGACTGGAGCGGGGCCGACCTGGAGCGGCCCAGGCTCGATAGGGCCCGTGAGCTCATTAGGTCTCGCGCTGTCCAGGCTTTCGTCTGCTACGCCGTGGACCGCCTGGCGCGCGACCCCATCCACGTCGGCATCGTCGCTGAGGAGTGCGCCAAGCATGAGGTTGAGCTGTTCTTCGTGCTGGAGCCGCTGGACAACTCGCCCGAGGGGGCGCTCATCCGCTACGTCAAGGGCTACGCCGCCCAGATCGAGCGGGAGCGCATCAAGGAGAGGACGCTGCGGGGCAAGAGAAGTCGAGCCCGCATGGGGTTCTTGGTCCAGGCCACCGGCAGGGGCATCTACGGATACCGCTACGTGCGTGAGACGAAGAAGCGGGTTATCTACGAGCCAGAAGCGCAGGTAGTCCGACGCATCTTCGAGGCCTGCCTCCGCGGCGAATCGTGCTACTCCATTGCCGTTCGCCTGAACGACGACGGCATCCCCGCTTTCGCTGGTGGCCTCTGGCACCCGCTGACGGTGAAGCGGATGCTCACAAATTCCTCATACAAGGGCACCACGATCTTCGGTAAGACCCGACGAGTTTCGCTGGGAGGGAAGCGCCGCCGGTTGGAGGAGCGAAGCCCTGAGGACTGGATCGAAATCCCTGGCGCCACGCCGGCTATCGTCACGGAAGACGCGTTTGAGGCTGCGCAGACAATGTTGAGCCGACCGAGGCGGAATCCGAACCTGGCGTCGCGAAAGTACCTCCTCACCGGCCACCTGGAGTGCGCCTGCGGTGCGCCCGCCGTGGGCACCTGCCTGAACCACACGTACCGCTACTACCGGTGTCGCTCGACCTGGCCCAGCGCGACGAGGCCCAAGACCTGCGACGCCCCGTACATCAACGCTGACAGGTTGGAGGAGGCTGTCTGGAAGACGGTCCGGGAGATCCTCCAGGAGCCCGACACCGTTATCGCGGAGATCAAGCGCCAGCAGGACGGGTCGTCGTTTGTCGAGGAGGAGTTGGCCAGGATACGGGCCTCCATCCGCCGCCTGGCCGACCAGGAGCGCCGGCTCATCCGGCTCTTCGGCCTCGGGCAACTGACGGAGGAGCATGTTGTGCGCGAAGCCGGGCAGGTCAAGAAGGCCCGCCTAGCGCTGGAGAGCGAGATGACTGAACTGCAGCACCAGCGCCAGCACATCGCGAGCCTGGACGGGCTGAGCGAGCAGGTGCGGGCCTTCTGCGCCCAGGTTGCCGAGCGGCTGGATGAGTTCGGCTTCGACGACAAGCGACTGGCGCTTCAGGCCCTTCAGATCAGGGTCGTGGTCGACCGGGACGGCGCCAGGCTAGCAGGAGCAATTCCTCAGAATTTAGCTACCATTGAACAAACATCGGCATGACCACGTGGACGTAGTTCTCTGTGCCCACCGGCCGCAGGACGCCCGGACTGGAGGGGTTCGTCGTCTCCAGCGCCACCTGCCCGTCCTCCAGCACTGCGAGCACGTCCTGGAGGTACTTGCCGTTGAAGGCGATCTTCGCTTCCTCGCCCTCGACCACAGCGTCGATCTCCCCCAGGTTGTCGCCGATCTCTTCGGCCCGGGCGGAGATCGCCATCTTGCCCGGCGTCAGCTCCTCGCCCGGCGTCATTACCAGCCGCACGATGCCGCTGCCGTCGCGCGCAAAGATCGAGGCGATGCGCGTCTCGCGCAGGAAGTCGGCCACACCGACAGTCGCCCGCGTGGTGTGGCTGGCCGGTATGAGCTGGCTGTAGTTGGGGAATGTGCCCTGGATTAGCTGCGCGACCATCTCAACGTTCTTCAGCCGGAAGAGCGCCTGCGTCCGGTTCGCGTTAAGCGTCATCCGCACCGGCTCGTCTTCGTCGGCGAGGAGACGGTTGACCTCGGCCAGGGCGCGCGCCGGCACGATGACCTCGGTCCGGTCAGCAACGGGCTCCGACAGCGGCAGGCGGTGCACCGAAAGGCGGAAGCCGTCGGCGGCGGCCAGCGTCAGCTCCGAAGCCTCCATCAGCGTGTGAATGCCGGTCAGCACGGGGCGTGAATCGTCGGTGGCCGCGGCGAAGACAACCTGCGTTATCGCCGTCCGCAGCGCTTTGGCATCGAGCGCGAGCCCCTCGCCGCCCTCGACGCGCGGGATCGGCGGGAAGTCGTCCGCGTCCATGCCGCCGATAGTGGCCTCGTTTCGCGCGCAGACGAGGCGCAACTGCCGGGAGCGCGCCGGCAGCGTCATGTCGATGCGTTCCGGCGGCAGCGAGTTGACGAAGTCCGTCAGTAGGCGCGCCGGAATCGTTATCGCGCCCTCCTCTTCGATCTGCGCGCCGATCCAGCAGGTCAGGGCGATCTCCAGGTTCGTGGCCGAGAGTTTGAGGCGTCCGCCGTCGCTAGCGATGAGGACGTGGCCGGTGATGGGCAGCGTGCTGCGCGTCGCCACGGCCCGTCCGACGATTCCGAGGCCGCGGGCAAGGTTCTCCTGAAGGCAGGATAGCTTCATAGTGATCACCTACTTAATCATTTAGATTTGTCAGTCGTCGGCAGTATAGCGCAGCGGTGATGGCTCGGCAAGGGGGAGACGACTGAGGAGCTTCGACTGCGGATGTGAAGATATGGAGCGAGTGGGGGCGCCTGCCCTCAGTCCTCCCACACCGACGGCACAGCGCCGGCTCCGCCCATGATCACCGGCCCGCGTAGCGATTCGTTCCTGGGGATCTCCTGCTTTCGCAGCGAAGGGATTGCGCCGCCGGCAGGGCGACGCGCGTTCGACGGCGTAGGCAAACGCTTCGAATCACGTGCCACTCGTTGCCCCCTTGTCGTCGCCAGGGCGCAAATAGCTCTGATAGAAATCGTGCACGTAGCTTGCGCCGCGGCCCATCACCACGCCGCTCAGCAGCACGCCTAGCGCCGCCGGCCGTGGCGTGAGCCCCAGCAGCTCGCGCGTCATATCGACATTGTACGTCCAGGCCAGCAGCACGCCGACCGCCACCGCGACGTAGCGGATAACATCCGCCGGCAGGCGTGCGGCCGAAAGCGGCGCCGCGAACAGGTACTCCGTCAGGCTCTCCGAAAGAAACGCCAGTGCCGTGATTGCCAGAATCGGCTCGATCATCCCTCTCTCCCTCTAGCTGTACACTGCCACGACCACGGCGTCCTTCGGATTGCCGTCGTCGAAGAAAATCACCGCGCAGCTCCGGCCCGCCTGCATCTCCGACCCCGCGATGTTCCGCGCCACCGGCACGCCCGCCAGCCACACCGAAAGACTTTCCGCCAGGCGGACCGTCGCCGTATAGCTGCCTGCGTCGAACGCCTTGACTTCGCCCTTGCGCACCACCATCGAAAGGCCTCCCTACACCGCGCCCAGCCGCAAACGCATCTCGTACGTCGGCTTTGCGGTGTCGCGACCGTAGCGAAGGCTCAGCCCTGTCACCCGCCGCGGCGCAGCGTCCAGCCCCGCTCGACCGTCCGTTACCGTCACTACGTCGTAAAGCTCCTGGCCGCAGTTCGGTGGCACAACGATCTCCTCCGCCCGCGACGCCATCGCCGCCTGCCGCAGCAGCGTGTCCGCGCGGCTCTGCGCATCCGCCGTCGTCGTCAGGTTAAGGTCCTGCACCTGCAGCAGCCGGTCGTACATTGCATCGACGCTCGGCCAGTCGAACGCGTCCACAACCACGCCGCGGCCGAAGACCTCCACCCGATTCGCCGCTCGGTCCGGCACGCCGTAGCGGCCGCTGAGGATCGCGTGATCGGTCCCGTAAGCATAGGTTGCGGTGTCTCCGGCCAGCGGGTTGAGGATCAGCGCCGTCTCGCCGGTCATGCACACGACGTCCGGCACCATCCGCAGCAAGCGCTGCACGCTCGTTAACCCGTCTTCGCTGGGATGGATGGCGAACGACGGCTTTAGTGACGTCAGCGCCTCGCTCGAGCTCAAACACCCGGAGTCCAGTCCCGCCCGAGAGAAGACAAAGCTGAGTAGCTGGAAGACGTTCGCGTCGCCCGCATTCCAGGCGTACTGACGCCGGGCGCGCCAGTGACGCAGCAGCCACCAGCCGTCTCGCGCCAGCAGCGTGAACGTCGAGGCGCCCTTGGCGCAGTCGTACTCCCAGCCCTCCAACCAGTAGCGAGGCCCGACAGATACGCGGATCCCTTGGCTCGTCATGAAGCCGGCGTTCACGTCGACTTGCGCCGACGGCCCGATTAGCGACTTCCCGCCCGAAGTCAGGTCGGAGTAGCGGCCGTCGTCGTTCCGCAGCACAATGCGGACGCGCCCGTCGAACGGCCCGACGTCTTCCCGCACCTCCAGCACATCTTCGCTGACGTCGAGCATCGTCCCGCTAAGCGGCGCCCGCCAGACGCCCGCCGGCGACGATAGCCAGACGTAGCCGCCCCCGTACGTTATCGCCATGCCGTATTCCGCGGCCGTATCGAAGGGGACCGGCTCGCGCCAGGCGTTCGCATTGAAATCGCCGAACACGGAGACGTGGCTCCACGTCGGCCGAGCGTACGCCTGGCTGCCCGTATACTTCTCGACGAAGACGAGACGCAGCAGATCGGCGCGATGGAGCGAAGGAGCGCAAAACGTCACGTTCGAGCCGGCGTCAGCCCGCGCCACTTCCGTCATCGTTGACCACGTGTCCAACGGCTGTACGAAGCCGTCGCCGTAGACGGCCGTCCAGACCTTGGCGGCGCCGCTGGAGTCTGTTCCCGTCACCAAGACGTCGAAGTCGAAATCGTAATAGCAGGCCAGACCCGTCACGCTGGCGATGCTGTTGCTCCAGGCCGTCGCCGCGCTCCACGAGCCGCCGCTGCGCCTGACGCGATAGACAGCGCCACCGACGGAATAGATGACAACTGCGGTGCCATCGCTCTTCAGCTCCGCCGCCAGAGCGTTCACCGCGCCTGAAGCCGTCGCCACCGTCGTCGCGCTCCCGAACGACTGCCCGTAGTCGCTGCTGGCCATTACCTTCACCGTCACGCCGTCCGTGTCGATGTAGAAGAGCAGCACGTTCAGGCCGCTGCTTGCCAGCGCGATCGCCGCGTTCACAGAGACGCTCGCCAGTGCCGACCACACCGCGAAGTTCGAGCCCGGCCCGGGCGAAGCCACACGCTGGATCAGCACCTGCGCCGTCGAAGGGTCCACCCGCGCCCGGATCAGGCTGCCGTCGCCGGGCATGGTGACGGCGTGGGAGTAGTCGGCCTCCGCGCCGCTGTATAGTCGCTCCCAGCTCAGCCGCGCCACGCCGCCGATCTGCCCGCGCACCTGCACCTGGAGGTAGGGGACGGCGCTCGGGCTCTTCTGAGCGGTCAGCAAAGCACTATCGAGGTTTCGCATATCGGTTGAAGCTAATGCTGAAGGTTATCCGCCTGGTTCACGGCGGGCTCCGCCGGCGTGTAGAGCCGCCGAACGCGCACGGCGCTGCGATGCCCCTGGCGTGCAAGCGCCGCAGTGAAAGAGGCCAGCCGCTGCTCGCCCCAGACCAGATAGTCGCGCCAGGTGTCGGTGCCGCCGGCGTTGACGCGGTTCGTCGCGAAGCTCGCCCACTCCAGCGCTGCGTATCCTTCCGCGCCGGCCGCTACCACGTCCTCCAGCGACGCCGGCAGCGTCGAGCCGTCCTCATCCAGCGTGTGAAGCTTGCCGTAGTAGATATTGACGTCCATCACCGACACAGGCGCCGAGTCGACGAGCAGCGTCAGCGTGTCGCCCCAGATGCTGAACGGGACGAATGTCGGCGGATACAGGTCCGTCGGGTACTCGACCGCCTCGACGGCCAGCCGGTCGGTCAGGGAGCCCAGCGGTATGTCGCGGCTCCCTGCGGTCGTGTTCAGCACTACCTTCGCGTCCAACGGCGACGCCAGGCTCGCTTCCCGCACCGCCCGATCAATGTGGCGATTCAGCTCGTCGTCCGACCAGCGGTAGCTGCCGGAGTCCTGGTCGTGCAGGTCGCGCCGCATCAGGCTTCTCATCGCTGAAAGGTTCATTGCGTCTCACCCTCCTGAACGGCCGTTGTCTCCGCGGCCGCCTCCGCCTGCTTGCCGGTAGCGAGCGCCGCCAGCGCCCGGACCGCCGTTTCCAACTCCGGCAAACCCAGGCTGCCCGGCTTGCGCGCCAGGATGGCGGAGAGATCGGTCTCCTCCTTCGTTGCGCCCCATTGCGGGTCCGGCGAATGGCGCGCCACCGCCTCGCTCACCGCCTGCTCGATCTCCGGCGTCAGCGCCTTCTCGTCGCAGTGCACTGTCAGCGTCGTCTCGCCGTCCGGCGACGGTCCGCAGGCGCTAAGCCCCGCGATGTCCGCCATCCCGGGCAGCGCGCGTATCTCTGCCGTCAACTGGTCCAGGCGGATGTCTCTGCCTTTGACTGTGATCTCCACCGCGCACTCCTTCTCGACGCCGCTTTCCTAGCTCGGCGTCGCGTAGACGTTCACCAGCAGGCTAGTCGCCGTCGCCGAGACGACCTTCAGGAACACCGTCGCGCCGCGGACCTCGGCCTCGAGGGCCGGCTGCGGGTTTCCCGCCAGGTCCTGTTGACTGAAATCGTGGTCGGCGCCGCGGAAGAACCTGCCGGCGACGCTGTTCCAGTTCAAGATCTGAACCTTGAGCGCCGTCAACCCGCTGCTGCCGATCGTGTCTATATCGAAGCGGACGCGGCGGTAGCCGGTGCAGTTCACGCCCGCCGACGCCGCCATCGGGTCGAAGCTGTCGGCGACGGTCAACGCCTGACGGTGCAGGATCGTCGGCGCCTCCTCGTATACTGGCCCCTTGGGCACTCCCCGCGTGTCGATGCGAACGTCGGCCATGATTCCTCCCGCTCTTTCGGAACCGTCTCCTTCGAAAGCGAGGGCAGAATAGAATATATGTGCTGCCAAGTCAACAAGAGAATGTCACCCTTCGCCGGCCTGCCCTCATTGACCTTCGGACGACGGGCCGTTTGCCGTAAAAGGAAAGCAGAGGGGGATCCCCCCTCTGCTTTCCAGCCAGGAAGGCCTTGTTCGGCCGGCTACTGTCGCACCCCGATGAGCTTCGACAGCTTCAACGTGTTGAACAGCGCCAGCGACGTGTACCACTTCACCCGCGTGCGTGTCGCGTCCTTCGTCTCCAGGCTGCCGACGCGCTCCACCTGCAGCCCGCCCGGCGATGTCAGCCCCGCGACCGCGCCTTCGCCCAATCGCAGCGCGTACACCGTCGAGCAGTCGCTGCTCGTTCCCACCGTCTTCGCGTCCGAGATGTAGTCGCAGATGCCGATGGGGATCCCGTCGTAGAACTGCATCATCTGCCCGAAGGCGTTCTGGTCGGCCTCGAGGAAGCAGCCCGACGTGCGCGCCAGGTTGTTGACCGTCCGCCGCGTCCGCTTGCTCATCAGCAGCATGTCGGGCTTGCCGCCCTTGACAAGGTCGATCATCTCGTCCAGCTTCGCCAGCGTAAGCGTCCCGCCGTTCGTGCCCATCGTCGAGATCTGCGCCGCGTCGCACACCTTGTCTATCCCGTCGAATGAGTTCGTATCGACGGTCGAGTCGCCGTTGACGAAGGTGTCCTCGAACTTCTGCTGCACCGCCTTCGCCTTCAGGTGGACGACCGCCGCCTCCAGGTCCTGGAAGTTGCTGCGCGTCGCCAGCAAGAAGTTATCCACGTCCGCGTCGCCGCCGACGATCTTGAGCACCGCCGTGATCTGCGTGAACGTCGGCGTGCTCTCAACCCACGTGTCGCCGATGTTGTAGAACGCCGCCGTCGCCGCCGTGTTCTCGCGATTGTACGTGAGCCCGTTTCCGACGATCTCAATGAACGGCAACGTCTGCAGGATCGGGCTGTCCTTGATGATCGTCTCTATGACGCCCGTCAAAAGGACGTCGTTCGACAGTTTTGATGCTTCGACCAGAGTTAGCGCCACTCTTCTTCTCCTCCTCTACTGGAATGGGGAGGATTACTCCTCCCTGACGAAATTCCTTGCTCGCCGGGCCGGCCCGCGCTCGCTACGAGCGCTTCTGGCTCAGGCCGAGGCGTATCTTCTCCACCGGGCTCAGCGCCGAGTAGTCCGGCGCCCCGCGCGGCGGCGACCCCGTCGGCACCCGCCCGACCTGCGCCTGCGACTCCAGCCTCTCCCGCACCTGCCGGACCGTCTGCCGCGCTCGTTCCACCGCCTCCTCTATCTCCTCTATCGATTCGCCCGTCACCAGCTCCGCCGGCAGTTCGGGGGCAGCCGCCAGGAGCGCCTCGCGGTACTTCCCGGCGGCTGCCTGAAGGCGGGCATGAAGCAACTCGTTTTCCTCCTGCCTTGCCGTTATCTGTTCCTCGAAATGAGCAAGCTGCGCGCTCGACTCCTCGATCTGCTCCCGCGCCGTTGCCAGCTCACCCTCCGCGACCTCGATCTGGCCGCGCAACCGCTGGTTCAACTCCTCAAGATGCACGGCGCGCGCTTCGCTGTCGGCGGCCGCTACCTGCAGCCGCTCGCTCTCCGACTGCGCCTCCGCAAGCTGCTCCCGCAGCTCCACGATCTCGTCCTCAGCCATCAGGCACCTCCGGCTCTTTTCGATTGCGACGGCGCAGAGAATAGAAGATATGTTCTGTCACGTCAACGCCCTCGTGTCACAGTCGAAAGGAAAGCGCCGATGCGCTATCATTGTCCAACCATGCCCGTTCATGACGATCCGCCTGCGGTCGCTGGCCTGCCCTTGGCCGCCCCACCGGCCCGACGCCGCTTTCCTACCCACCTTGCCGCGGCCGCCCTCATCCTCGTCGTTGCCCTGGCCGCCCGCAGCGTCTGGGTCGCCTTCGCGCCGTCCAACCCGATGGACGGCCGCATCTTCAACGACACAACCTTTTACTATTACTCCGCTGCGAACCTGTTTAAGACCGGCTACCTCCAGCCCCTGACCGGCGGCGCCACCGCCTCCTGGCCGCCCGGCTACACGTTCTTCCTCGCCGGTCTGTTCAAAGTTCTGCACCCGCACGTGTCGATCGCCTGGGGCGCTAACATCGCCCTGGGCTCGCTGACCTGCGTAGCGCTCTTCTACCTGGGACGTCTCGTCGCCGGCGCTCGGACGGGCCTCGTCGCCGGGCTGCTGCTGGCGCTGTTTCCCGGCCACATCTTCTTCTCGTCGATGGTGCTCTCAGAGGTCACGTTCACCTTCCTCGTCGTCATCGCCCTGCTGCTGGCCGCGCTGGCGGCCCGACCGGCCGAGAAGCGGGCTGTCTGGCTTCTTCTGCTGCTGGGACTGACGGTTGGCGCCGCGGCGCTTGTGCGGGGGCAGGGCCTCTATCTGCTGCCACTGGCCGCCGTCTTCTGGTGGCTCCAGGCCGGCGGCTGGCGACGCGCTCTGCGCTGGACAGCGACTACCGCCGTTGTCGCGGTGGCCGTCCTCACGCCCTGGACGGTGCGCAACTACCTCGTGATGGGCCACTTCGTTCTCATCAGCACCAACGTCGGCGGCAACCTGTACGTCGGCAACTTCGACGGCGCGACCGGCCACATGGTCTTCGGCGCCGGCGAATGGGCGCGGACCCGCTACGCGAACCTGTCGCTCGAGGACCAGGAGGTCGCCGTCAACAACGTGCTTCTCAGGGATGGACTCAAGTTCATGTTCACCCACCCGGTCCGCGAGGCGCAGCTAACCGGGTCGAAGATACGCGGCTTGTTCGAAGACGACGAAGAGGGGCTGCGCGGCATCCCGAACCACCAGGCCGGCGAGACCATCCCTCACGCCGACCGCATCGCCGATGTAGCCAACGTCTACTACTTCGCCGCGATCGCGCTCTCCGGCATCGGCCTGCTCTTCTGGCGACGCCGCTGGCGAGTCCTCATCCTGCCGCTTCTCGTCGTCGCGGTGTTCACGCTCGGCGAGCTGCCTTTCTTCACCGACCCGCGCTTCCACTACCCGATGCTGCCCGCGTTCGCGCTCATGGCCGCCGCTGGCATCGTGGCGCTCGTCGACGTCGCGAAGCGCGTCTTCGCCAATCGCGTCACCGCCGGTTCCTGACCCGTTCCGCTTGCCGCTCGTTGCGTCGCTGGCGAATTGCAATCGCCGCGTCATCTCTCACGGTTTCTGCACGCGCCACGTGGTTATGTGCACCTTTTCACGATAAATACGGTGTAAAGTTTGAATGTGATGGCGGGGAAGAGAAGAAGAGGAGGAGAGGGAGAGATGTTTAGAAGAAGAGGAACGACAACTGAAGAGAAGAGGCCTGTTCAGACGATGGAGAGGCCTGTCGGAGAGGGTCCGGGTAGCTACAGGAGCGACGTGAGGCAAGACAGGCCGGTCGCAACGCAGCCGCGAGGCAACGGCCACGCCATCCGCGAGGCAGAGCGGATGACCGGCGGCGAAACGATGATGGAGCCCCGTCCGATAGGATTCGGGCGGTACCTGGCGAACTGGTTCACACTGCTCGTTGGGAGCGCGCTGGTCCTTGCCGAAGGTGTGCTGGCTTTCAGGCTGTTCTTGAAGCTGGCGTCCGCGAGCAACACGAACTGGGTCGTCAAGTTCGACTATCACCTGAGTAGTCTGGCGATCAAGCCGTTCATCGACGTGTTCCAGAATCACGAGCTTGCCGGCGGAATCTTCGAGCCGTCGGTTGTGGTCGCGATGGTGCTCTACTTGATCGGTGCGGTGCTGGCGATTTGGGTCGTGCGGTCTCTGGCGACGCTGAGGTCATGGGGTGGGCTGTTCTGGCGGTAATAACGCCGCCGGCGGCCGCGCCTGAAAGCGAATAGGAGAAGAAGATACCGGCTGCAGAACAAGAACGACGTCGATCTTCTTCCATGAGCAGCGGTTCTCAAAAAGCCGCTGCTCAGCTTTGCGGGCCGGGCCCGGCATCGGGCGGGCGGCGGCTTCCGCGCCGTTGACGCGTCGCCGATAATGGCGGCACGGCAATCGCCATCGTTCTGACCGTCCGCGTTCTGGGCTCGCTGCCCGTCCTGCGCTGGCCGTTCGTCGGCGCCATCATCGCCCTCCTCGCCGACGCCAGCGACGTCTTCCTGCTCAACCTGCTCGACATGTCGGCGATGTCGCACTACCAGCAGTTCGACAAGTGGGCCGACCAGGTCTACATGCTGACCTTCCTCATCGTCGCGCTGCGCTGGCAGGGGGTGACGCGGAGCGTCGCCGTCGGGCTGTACGCCTATCGACTCGCCGGCGTCGTCGCCTTCGAGGTGACCGGCGTGCGGGTCCTGCTGATGGTCTTTCCAAACCTGTTCGAGTTCTGGTTCATCTTCGTCGCCAGCCTGCCGCACTGGCGGCCGCAGCTTGCCCTGGCGCCGCAGCGAGCGCTCTCCGCCTTGCCGCTGCTGCTGGTGGCGAAGGAGGGACAGGAGTTCGTGCTGCACGGGGCGCGCTGGCTGGACGGGTTCACCGCCCTCGACGCCCTGCACGCCATTTGCGCCTGGCTGAGGTTCCCCTTCTAGCCGGGCGCTTGCCGTCTGATTGTATTTGTTTTAAAAAAAGCGGCGTTTTGCGAATCTGCTAATGTGCCGTTTGTGTAATTGACCGTGTGAAAGGCCCACCGACGGTTGCTTGACGGAAGCCCCCTCAGCATATATGTTCTCCGAAGCGGCAAAGGATCGCAAGGGGAAGATGACACTTCAGCTTCGGGAGAGGAAGTCTCCCTTCATCCACGTCAACGACACGACGCGGCCCGGCCTCGTCTGCGGCGCGTTTCACGCCATCAGCTACTACATCGGCTGCCCGTATCACTGCTCCTACTGCTACCTACAGACGACCTTCCGCGGCCAGGTGCAGCCGGTCGCGTATACGAACCGCTCTAAGCTGCTCGCCGAGCTC
>JBEKXP010000013.1:0-24991 GCA_049511815.1 Dehalococcoidia bacterium | reverse complement strand
GTAGCAGCGCCGACGATAGCAGCAGCGCCGCGACGGCCAGTCCCGACTTGTATGTGTGCGCTCCCAAGACGTCCGCCTCCCCGCTAATGGCGATGATCACGTCCAGTCTAGCTTATTCTCGTCATGGGCGCCTCGCTGACGTAGCGAAGCGCGGTGCTGGCGGAGAGCGTCCGCGACCGCTAGACTGAGATCGTGAACCCATTCGCAGACAAGCCGGAGGTCGCCATGAGAAGCGATGTCGTAAAGCCGCGCAGGCCCCTTTTCGTCGCCATGGGCCGCACAGCGCAGGAGATGCAGAAGCCGCTGGTCGCCATCGTCAACTCCCAGAACGAGCTCGTACCCGGCCACGAGCACCTCGACCAGATCGCCCGCGCCGCCCGCGACGGCGTCCTTGCCGCCGGCGGCACGCCCTTCGAGTTCCCGGCGATCGCCATCTGCGACGGTTGGGCCGAAGGACACGCCGGCATGTGCTATCCCCTGCCCAGTCGCGAGCTCATCGCCGATTCCATCGAAGCCATGATGATGGCCCACGCTCTCGACGCCATGGTGCTCGTCACGAACTGCGACAAAATAACGCCGGGCATGATGATGGCGATGGCGCGCCTCAACCTGCCGTCGATCATCATCAGCGGCGGGCCCATGCTGCCGGGCCGCTTCTGCGACGAGCGAATCGACGTCAGCAAGATATCGGAGTTCTTCCCGAGGCTGCAGCGCGGCGAGATAACCGGCCCCGACCTGCTGGAAGTTCTGAACCGCGCCGCGCCGACCTGCGGGGCCTGCGCCGGCCTGTTCACCGCTAACAGCATGAACTGCATGGCGGAGGCGCTAGGACTCGCTCTGCCCTGGAACGGCACGATTCCCGCCGTCTACGGTCGCCGCCGTGAGCTAGCCAAGCACGCCGGCACCCGCGTGATGGAGCTCTTCGCCGAGAACGTGACGCCGCGCTCGATCCTGACGCGCGACGCGTTCGAAGACGCCATAACCGTCGACATGGCGATCGGCGGCTCGTCCAACACCATTCTTCATCTCATGGCGCTCGCCAACGAGGCGGGCGTTGACCTCGACCTCGCCACCTTCGACCGCATCAGCCGCAACACGCCGCGCCTGTGCAATCTGAGCCCCGCCGGCAACCACTTCATCGAGGACCTGTTCGAAGCCGGCGGTCTCCAGGGCGTCATGAAAGAGCTTGCCTCGCGCGGGCTCCTGCATATCGACGCGATGACGCTGAGCGGTCGCACTGTCGGCGAGATCGTCGAAGAGGCGCGTGTCACGAACAGAAACGTGATCAAGCCAATCGACGACCCGTATTACCCGGAAGGCGGGCTGGCCGTGCTGTACGGGAACATCGCGCCGGAAGGGGCCATCGTCAAGCAATCGGCCGTCGCGCCGGGGATGATGTGGCACAAGGGGCCGGCGCGCGTCTTCAACTGCGAGGAGGACGCCCGCGACGCCATCGGCGCCGACAGCATCAAGAGCGGCGACGTCGTCGTAATCAAGTACGAGGGCCCGAAGGGCGGACCCGGCATGCGCGAGATGCTCTGGGCCACGTCCGCCATCGTCAGCAAAGGGCTCGACGCCGAAGTGGCGCTGGTGACCGACGGCCGCTTCTCGGGCGCGACGAAGGGCGCGTCGATCGGTCATGTCTCCCCGGAAGCGATGGAAGGCGGCCCCTTCGCCGTCATCGAGGAGGGCGACGTCATCGAAATCGATATGCCGGCGAAATCGCTGAACGTACGTCTTTCGCCGGCCGAGATCGAAAGGCGTTTGGCGAAGTGGACGCCGCCCGACAAGGGCGACCTTCTGCCCTATCTGGCCCGCTACGCGTCGCTCGTCACATCGGCCAGCACCGGCGCTGTACTCCGACGCCCCTGACCGCCTCATCGATTCAAGCGGCGCGTCTGCGAACGCTTGACAATCGCATGCCTTGTGGTTAAATTGACATTGACAACCTAACCGCCGAACGCCCGAGTTTGCTCGGGGACGGGGGAACCAGAAGAGGGGTTAATCCCGGGTTTACCGGGAAGGGCAACCTTTCAGCCCTAACCCGTCAGCTAACCTCGTAGGCGTGCGAAAGGTCGGACCGCAACGGGACGACCTTTTCTCTTTGCCCGTTGTCTGTCCGCAGGATGCGATGAAACAGAAGGGCAGGGAAATGGCCATGGAACCGATTGAGGCAAAGAGCTTCGCGGCTGCCTCCAGCGACTCGTTTCTGTCTCCCAGCATCGCAGCCGGCGCCATCGATGGCATCTCTAACTCGATAATTGCAGGCGACCGCCTCCCCCTGACATCGGATGTTGACTTCGGCGAGCTGACACTGCCGCTCCCGCTGCCGGCGACCGGACCGCCGCCTGCAATGAAGCTGCCGGCGCCGATGACCATTCCCCGGCCGCGCGTCAGCGAAGAGGTGCGCGCTCATCCCCTGCGCGACCACCTGATTCAGCGCGCCCTGGATATCCTTCCCGGCGCCTGTGCTCTCTTCCTTATCAGCAGCCTCGTCTGGGGAACGTTCTTCCTGCCTCTGCCGCTGGCGATCATGCTCGTCGGCTTCGACATATACTGGGCCTGGCGCTCCATAAACACCGGCATCCACGTCGTCCGCGGTCACGCCATCCTCCGACGCCACAAGAATGTTGACTGGCGCCGGCGCTACAACGAAGCGGCGGCCCGCGGCGAAGCCTACCTGCGCTGGGAGCAAGTGCGCCACATCGTCATGATCCCCAGCTATAAGGAGAGCGTCGAGAAGCTGACGACGACGCTGCAGACGCTGGCGGATCAGACGCTGGGCGGCCAGCAGCTAGTCGTGGTGCTTGCGCTCGAAGGCGCCGAGCCGGGCGCCGCCGAGAAGGCGCAGATCCTCCAGGAGAAGTTCGCCGGCCGCTTCATGCTCTTCTTCCCCACATTCCACCCTCCCGATATCGCCGGAGAGATACGCGGTAAGTCGTCGAACGAGCTGTGGGCGGCCCGCATCGCCAAACGCAAGCTCATCGACGAGATGGGCTACGACCTCGACCTGGTGACCGTGACCAGTTGCGACGCCGACACGCAGTTCCCGCCCGGCTACTTTTCCTGCCTCACTTACAAGTTCGCTACCAGCCGGATGCGCTACCGCCGCTTCTGGCAGGCGCCGATCTTCTTCTACAACAACGTCTGGGAAGTGCCGGCGCCGCTGCGGCTGTCGAACTCGCTCGGCGGGCTCAACCAGCTCGTCAAGCTGACCCGCAAGTACGCCATCCGCTTCCCCCAGTCCACCTACAGCCTCAGCCTGCGCATGGCCGACGAGGTCGGCTACTGGGACCCGGATATTATCTCCGAAGACTGGCACATGATGCTGAAGTGCTTCTTCCTCCTCGGTGGGAACGTGAACGTCGAGCCGATCTTCCTGGTGGTAGGCAACGATGGCGTCCGGGCGCACGGCTACTTCCGGACGTTCTGGGAGCACTATCAGCAGTCGCGACGGCACGCCTGGGGCGCCTCCGACATCTCCTACGCCATAAAGATGGCATGGGCCCACCCGGAGATATCGCTCCTGCAGCGCTACCGGCGCACCTGGAGCGTCTTCGAGAACCACGTTCTCTGGTCGAGCCAGTGGTTCCTGATCACCATCGGGCGCGCTGTACCGGCGGCGTTCGTTTTCCTCTGCGCCAACGGCTTCCTGCCGGAGTCGATCCGGCCGATGGTGCCACCCTGGTTCAACATGATGTCCGCGAAGATACTCTTCCCCTGCATGGTCCCGCTGGCCATCATGGTCGGCTTTGACACGTTCATGCGGCCGCCGCGCCCGAAGACGTTCCCGATCTGGATGTACCCGGTGCAGTTCGGGCAGTGGTTCCTCATGGCGCCCATAACGTTCATCTTCGGCGCGCTGCCCGGCCTCGACGCCCAGATCCGCCTCATCCTGGGCAAGCGACTCGAGTACAAGTGCACGGAGAAGGCGTAGGCGCTCGGCTCTCACTCCGCGAGATATAAACAAGAGCCGCCCTTGCAAGGCGGCTCCTGTGATTTATGTCCCCGAGAGGCCCCTATGGGGGCTGGCCCCCCAGCGCTTCGGTCATGCGCTCCAAATTGGAGCGAGGGCCATCAAGGCACTGATTTGGACGGGGCCAACTCGGTCCACCGTCTCGCCCTACCCCATCGGGTAGGGCTCAACAGTCAACTTGCCACACCCCCCAGAGAACCCGGTTCTCTATCATGAAATTCCTCCTCCTTTCGGATTGTGGATCCCATCCCGGGCTCACCTTCAGTTTAGCCCCGACTCCCAGGGCTGTCAAGGGGGGCCGGATTCGGACGGACGGCCCGTCCGATCCCTCCCTGGCAGTATATCCATCGGCAGAAGCGACGAAAACTGTTACCAGACCTCCTTGCCGCCGCCGAACTCCACGCGAAGCACCCGGCGCGGGTCCGCCGTCTCCTCCACGTTCGGCATCGCCTTCGCGAGCACCTGGCCAAAGCCCTGCGGCACGTATAGCAAGAAGGGAAGCGGCTCGGCGCCCGCCGACACCGACTGCACGTATTCCACCGCCGCCGTCGAGATGGGATCGCTCATCGTTTCCACTTCGCCGGTGTAGCTGCTGCCGTTGAACGCCTTGTCGGCGTACTGGAAGGCGACCCCGTAGATCGAGTCGACCGTCGTCATGAAGGGGAAGCCCAGGCCGTAGAGTATCGAGCCGATGGTCATGAAACGGGCCATCTGCATGCTTGGCCACTTGCCTTTCCCCCACGTCATCGACGGGACGAACGGATCGGCGCCCTCGAGCTCCATCTGCGACAGCGTCAGTCCCGCCAGCGCCGACGAGCTGTCCAGGTACTCCTTGAGGAAGTCCAGCCCGTCCGGATTGAAGGCGGCATCGGCCCAGCGGAGCGCGTTTGCCCGCAAGGCGAAGAAGCCGCGCAGCATTCCGTGCTCCTCGCTGCCCATCAGGTGGACGCCGTAGGCTGCGGCGTGTATCTGGAAGTCGACCATGCCCTTCCGGCCCATCTCCTCGTAGTCGATGACGCCGTCGCCGTTCTCGTCGAAGGCGTCGAGGAACTGCTGCCGGTAGCTGGTGCCGTTAAGCGCGTCGTTTGCCGCGGCGTAGCCGAGCACTGTCTTTTGCAAGTCCCACAGCAGCTTCAACTGGTCGTAGTAGAGGGTCCCGGTCAGCACCTCCGCGAAGCGCCCGTCCTCGATGCGGCCCAGGTGCCCTTGCAGCGACGCCAGCCGACCGCCCTGCCAGACGTCCTGCCCGACGACGTGATACGCCCGGCCGCCGATGCCCCTTTTCTCCGCATATTCGAAGAGGACGTGCCGGGACAGCGGCGAGTCGTGGCCCTCCGCCGTGACGATCTGCGGCCCCTCGACCGCCGGCAGCGGCACGCGCTGCAGCCACTCCGACGCCGCTTTGCCTTCCGCGACGAGCTTCCGCGCTTCAGCCATGGGCAGCGTGTTGAACATGTAGCGCGCGCAAAGCAGGTCGAGGGCCACGACGTCGAGGCCGGCGAAGACGAAGCCCTCCGGGACGCGGACCGCCGTCGCGTCGAGCGAGTGGTCGACGTTGCTTGCCTCAATCGCGTCGACGATGCTCACAACGCGCACTCCCTGCGTCTGCACAGCTTTGATGATGTCAACCATCGTTCCGTTGATGCCGGCCGTGCGCCTGACGGAATGCGGCTGGCCGGTCCGGTCGTCCACTTCCGCAGTCCACACCTGGTGCGGCAGTCGACTCTTCATGCCCGGCACCGGCAACCCCGGCGAACTGTACAGCCAGTCGGTGCTGGCGCGGTCGCCGTCCGACGCCGCTTCCATCGGGTACAGGCCGATGCCCAGGTTCTTGACGGCGTTTGTGAACAGGGCGATGTTGTGCACCTTCATCTTGGGCAGGTTCAGCAGGACGCAGCCCGGGTAGTCGCGCCGGTCCGCTGCGTTCGACGGCTCGCCGCCGACAACCGCCTTGTGCAGCGTTATCGCCTGGAAGTTGGCGCCGTCCGGCACCGGTACTCGACGCCCACGCTCCGGCACGTCTTGGATGCGATTCAAGTCGTAGACCGGCAGGCGGTCCATCGCCCGGCCCGGCGGCAGGTAGTTGCCGGCCACACTGTCATCGTAGCCACGCATCGGGTCGTCCGGGTGCGACGGGTCGTGCGTCTGCGCCAGGTACCTGCGCACGAAGTGGAAGCCCCAGCCGCCGTAGGACTCATCGACCCGTCCCTCCATGATCGCCTCGCGCGTGACCGGCCGACCGAAGAGCCGCGTTGCGTAGGCGGCTGCCGCTGACATCGCTGTTGCCGCCTCGCCGAGCGCCATCTGATGGTAGGAGACGTCCAGCCGGTCGTGCAGCCAGCGCATCACCGCCGCGACGAACGGCCAGGCGGTGCAGGTCGCGTAGCCGAGCCCGCGCCCGTGCTCCTGCGGGTCGACGCAGACGGGATTGACGAGGTTTGGCTTGAGGAGCAGCTTCTTGCCGGCCGCGAGATCGCTGCGCAGCATCTCGCAAAGGTCCGTCTCCTCGCAAAACTGCTTCAGGGCGCCGTCGAGGCAGAGGTAGGTATAGTCGATCCGCTCGGCGATCGCCTGCCAGGCCGGCCCGTCATCGTGGTCGATGACCTCCCTCAGTAACTCCGGCGTGTCGACGTACGACCGCGCCGGGTCGAGGCGCACGGCGGCGACGGCCGCGCCCCCGGCATCGAGAGTCGGTTGACCGATTGGCGATTGGACGGTTTCGGGCTGACGCATCGTTCTCCTCCTGGTTCGGGCAGACTGAAGGTGCGTCAATTGTCCGTCGCGGCTCGCGCCGGGTCAAGACGGCCGCCAGGTTCAGCGGGTCTTCGTCGGCTGATACAATTTTCGCCTTCCGAAGCTATTTGCTTATGAGCATCAAAGTGCTAGCATAGCGGCGAGCAAACGGTGGAAGGAGCCCACGACCCAGAGTCGTGGCTGGATGACCGTCATAAGCATACCGATGGGAGGTGGCAATCAATGAGGAAAGCCTTCTGGTTACTGTTGATTCCCGGCATGGTCTTAACGGCATTTTCATCGTTCAGTTGCAGCGTGTTCCCCATGATAATCTCCGTCGACCAGGTGTGTAGCCCCACGCCCGGCATGGTCGACGCGACGTTTCACTGGCTACCCGGCAGCCTGAAGGGCGACCAGTACCTCGACGTGAGCTGGTTCAGCACCTTCCCGGCGGGCCAGTTCGCCAGCGAAGGCCCCATTGACTCCAATGCCAACGCCGCAACGTTCCCGGGCCTCCAGGTGAACATGGTGACGCACTGGCGGGTCAACACGCTGTTCAACGGCCAGTGGTTCGTTTCGGCGGCCGGGTCCTTCACGACGGCGGCCTGCGGCTACGGCGACGGCTCAGCGACGCCGACGGGCATGAACCTCATCATCCCGAAGATCGGCGTCAACGCACCCATCAACGACCGTGTGATCGGCACTGACGGCGCCATGGGCATTCCCAACGGCAAGGACGACGTTGTCTGGTACGACTTCCAGAACTACGGCGGAATGGGCGGCTTCCCTGGAATCTCCGGCTTTGGCGGCGCCAACGCCGTCTTCTCCGGCCACGTCGACTACCATCCGCACTACACGGCGGTCTTCTGGTACCTGAGCGAGCTCGTGCAGGGAGATGAAATAGACGTCCAGCTCCTCGACGGATCGTATGTCAGGTATGCCGTCGCCTGGACGCAATGGATCGGCGACACGGACGCCTTCACGCAGTACGCGCTGAAGGACGGCAGCGAGGAGCTGACGATCATCACCTGCGGCGGCACGTTCGACCCGAGCACGCGGAACTACGACCATCGCTTTGTTGTGAGGGCGACGCGCATCGGCTGACGCGCGGCCGTCGAATCGCATCGAAAAGCAGCGGGTCCGCTTCCGGTTGGAGGCGGGCCCGTTTTTTGTTCGTTGATTGGCGGGGCGGGGTTCTAGGCGCCCCATTTCTTCCAAGAATCAAAGACTGTCTGGAAGTTAGTCCGCAGTTCTTCCTGTGAGGCATCCAACAGATCGGCGACGTATCGTCCGAAATGCTGTTGGAGGTCACGCACGAGCAGGTGTGGGTTGATTTCGACTGTTGAACCTTTCAGCTCGATAGCCACCGGAAACTCACCGTCTAGAACGACACCTCGTTTGGTAGTAGCACGATGGTACATGCCATTGCGTACCGTCTCCCACAACGGGTCAAGAACGCCAGGATCCGGGAGATCCGAGTAGACCCAGCGGACGCCGTCCTTGAACCGCTCCGCGGAGTCGCGTTCGTATTCCCACCTGCCATCACGATATCTCGCGATCATCTCGAAGTAGCTGAGAACGACGCTGAGGGCTGCGAAACCAGCGTGACGATCATTTCGAAGCAGTCTGTCCGCCACATCGAGCTGCCAGCCCTGTACCGTGTCCGAGAATATGATTACCTTATCTTCGAAACTGAGGCTATCAGGGAAGCGCTTTCCGAAGAAGTTCTCGAGAAGATGCGGGCCGATCCAGTGGGGTTCAGTCATGTTTAGTCACGTTCACTTCGGACGGGAACGGCGCCTGCCCTATAGCAGGATGCCCGCCGAGTCTATTGGATGCCGATGACCCGCTTCGCCTTCTCGATCTTCCCCTCGATGTCGCCCTGCCGGCCGATCATGATTCGCTGCGCCGCCGGCGGGCCGGCCCCGTGCATCGACTCGATGAGGTAGGCGACGGCCCCGGCGCCCGAAACGAGGTTCTCGATGAAACGCATTACTTTGATCCGGTCCATCACGTCGTACGCGTCCGACGCCGCCAGGTACTTGCGCACGTACGGTCCGGTCGTCGGGTCGTCCAGGTCCTCCGCCGACGGCATCGTGCCCAAGAGCCCGCCGGCGATGTCGATGGCGTTGCGTGCGATCTCGAACGGGAAGCGCGTGACGTTCAGCTTGCAGACGTTCGCCAGCAGCATGTCGATCTCGTAGTTGCCGGCCTCCGTCTGGTGCCCCAGTGCCGAGCAGGCGATTCCGGCGGCGAACATCGTCTCGTTCAGGTGGATCATGTCGACCAGCTTCTCGCGGATGTGGCTCGCGTTCTCGGCGCCGTTCATGCGGGCGATGAGAGCGGACGCGCCGATAAGCACGTCGCCGACGCCGACCTTGCAGCCGCCGTAGCTCTGCCGGTGATACGCGGCGAAGCGCTCCACCAGCTTGCCCGACTGGTCGACCTCGCCGTCCATGAAGACGCGCTCGTTCGGCACGAACACGTCCTCGAACACCGTCATGACCTCCTGGCCGCCGAAGCGCACGTTGCCCACGTCCAGCTTCAGCCGCTCCAGCTTGCGGGTGTCGCTGGCCTGGCGGCCGTAGATGTAGCGGATGCCGGGCGTGTTCGTCGGCACGGCGAAGCAGACCGCCCAGTCCTCTTCGCCGGCGCGCATGGCGATCGTTGGCATGACGATGATCTCGTGCGAGTTCAGCATGCCGGTCTGGTGCAGCTTGGCGCCGCGCACAACAATGCCGTCGCTTCGGCGGTCGACGATGCGCAGGTAGAGGTCCGGGTCGCTCTGCTGCGCCGGACGCTTGCCGCGGTCGCCCTTCGGGTCCGTCATCGCCCCGTCGACGACCAGGTCCTCCAATTGGATCTGCGCCCAGTAGTCGCGGAAGCGGCGGTGGTAGTCGGTGCCGTGCGCCTGGTCGCACTCGTACGTGACGCTGAAGACGGCGTTGGCGGCGTCCATGCCGACGCAGCGCTGGAAGCAGCAGGAGGTGACGTTGCCGCAGTGGCGCTGCATGATCACCTTGTTCATCAGGTCCTGCGTGCTCTGGTGGAGGTGCGTGAAGCGGTTCACCTCCTGGCCGGTGAGCGAGGAACGGACGCGGAAGAGCTCGCGGCTCGACTCGTCGTAGGCGCAGTCGAACGTCGCGGCGACGGCGCGTACCGAGGGCGCAACGAGCGGGTTCTCCGTTAGGTCGCCGGTCTCCTTGCCGAGCACCTGCGCCTTCAGGTTCAGCTTCTTGAGAGACTTCACATATTCGTCGCCGGTCTTGAGCGCCATGGCGCACCTCCTCGTCGTTCCTCAGCGGGACGATTGTCTGCCTTAATTCTACCAGTCGCCATTTGGAAGGGCTATCGTCGGAGGGCGTCGGGCAGCGAAGCATAATCTGTTAAATCTCGCCGGTCGTAGCGTCGCCGAAGCTAATGGAGCCTCTTAACGACTTGCTTTGCCCGGCGGGTAGTGTACAATAGGTGGCGACAAGCAAATAGCGCTCCTCGCAATTCCTCATTGCGTTCCCGCCAATACTGACGACGATGGGGGAAGTGACTGGGTGGTGGCTTTAGGTGAATCCACAGATAGCCGCTGACAATTCCGGCATTCTCCGCCTCTCGGCAATCGGCCGATCGACCGATGCTATAGTGGATGGGGTCGATGCAGCCAGCAGACAGTAGCAGAGGATGAGAGTTCCTTTCCCCTCCCACACGCTGAGGTTCCCCCGCGGCCGTCTCGTTGAGCTGGCCGCCACCGTTTTTCTCTGGCAGGCATCTCTGGGCATCTTCATGCTGACGCTCGTCCAGAGCTACCTGCCGCAGCACCTGAACACTTCCAACGCATTCCCGGGCTACGCGCTTGCTTCCTACAGCCTGGCGCGCTTCATCTGGCAAATGCCCGCCGGTTGGATAGCCGACCGTGTCGGCAGGCGGCTAGTGCTCGCCGTCGGAATCGCCATCGGCATACCGGTGCTAGCCGCGATGATGCTCTTCCCGAACGGCACGCTGTTCCTGGCCTTCTCCGGCCTCTACGGTCTTGCCGCCGCGACGATGTGGCCTGCCTTCATGGCCCACGTCGGTGACACGAACGAGCCGTCGAAGCGCGGCCACGTCATGCACTATCTGAACCTGGCGCAGATGCTCGGTCTGGGCGTCGGCGCCATGATCGGCGTCGTCCTGGGCGACTTCGTCTCCTACACGGCCGTCTTCCTCGCCTGCCTGGCGTTGAACGGCCTGGCGCTCGCTGTCGCCATGCGGCCCGACAACGCGCCGGTAGTGCCCCTCGTTCTAGTGAAAGGCGAGAAGCTACAGATCAGCGCCTTCCGCTCGATAATGAAGCCCGGCGTCCTGATGCTGGCCGCTATCATCCTCTTCCTGAGCCTGGGCATCGCCGTGCAGACGCCGGCCATCGGCACCTACCTGACGCAGGTGCTGCACGTTCAGATGCACCAGATGGCGTTGCTACTGATTCTGCCGGCGGCCGTCGCGGGCTTCATCGCCTTCCGCTTCTCGCACCTTGCCGACCGCTTTGGGCGACAGTTGCCGCTTATCGTCGGGCTAGCCGTGACGGCGCTTTGCCTGTTCGCCCTGACGCTGACGCACAGTCCCTTCGTAGCCGTGAACCTGGCCGTGCTGGCCGGTCTGGCCTACGCGATAAGCGTGCCGGCCTGGAGTGCGGCCGCTCTTGATGCGACGCAGGTGCAGAGTCGCGGCGTGCTCCTCGGGTCGCTGGCGGCGGTGCAGGGGCTGGGCGGCGCCGTCGGGCAGGCTGCCGGCGGTCAGGTGAGCGCGATGTACGGGCCGGAAGCGCCGTTCAAGTTCGCGGCGATACTGCTCGGCGTTGCCATACTTCTGACGGTCATCCACCTCCAGCACCTGCGGATGAAGCGGGGCCTGCCGGAACCGCCGCCGTACCTTTAACCGATTCTTTCGCCCCAACCCGTCGACTGCCCGGCGCTGCTTCATATCCCTTTCATGCTGGACGGCCGCCGCTTCACGTTCGCTTCACGTTCGCGGCCTAGTCTGGACTTGAAAGGAGGAGGATTACGCCATGACTCCTTCACCACATCCAAGACGAAGAGGGGGACCGATCCCGTTCCCCGAGCAGATGGAGAAGGTGTTCGACCGCTTGTCGCGCGTCCCGCGACGGCACATCTGGCGGCAGTTGTGGATGCGCGGCGAAGAGTGGTCGCCTGACATCGATGTCTTTGAGATGGACAGCACGACGACCGTGCGAGTCGATCTGCCAGGGCTGAAGCGAGACGATATCGACATATCAGTCGAAGGCAACACGCTTCTAATCGAAGGTCGCCGCGAGGAGGAACGCCCCAAGGAGGAAGACTATTTCTCGGAGCGACCGCTGGGCCGCTTCTCGCGAACGATCCAGCTCCCGGAAGGCGCCAGCCCCGACGCCATCGAGGCAGAGTACCACGATGGCGTACTGGAGGTGCGCATCCCGCACGCGGCCGCCGAGCCGCCCCGGGCGGTAAAGGTGCCGGTGCGATAGCGCTGGCGGCACTTCTGGTTTTCGGCTACCCTCGCATTGCGGGGGTGGCCTTTTTCTGGCATCTGGCCCGCGGTTGCCTTGTGGAAGGAATCGAATGGCATCTGACGACCGCGCTCAGAAGAACGCGGATGGCGAAAGTCCCGCCCCGGACGCAGCAACGTCTGATTCCGTCGCTGCCGGCAGGAGCCTTCCTGCGGAGCGGAGCGTGCGCGGCATCTTCGTCGCCCTCAGCATCCGGAACTTCCGGCTCTTCTGGTTCGGGCAGCTCATCTCCCTGTGCGGCACGTGGATGCAGACTGTGGGGCAGGCGTGGCTCGTTCTCAACCTGACGCAGTCGCCGTTTGCCGTCGGCACCGTTACGACGCTGCAGTTCCTGCCGATAACGCTCCTGGTCCTCTTCGGCGGCATCATCGCCGATCGGGTGCCGAAGCGGAACTTTCTCGTCATCACGCAGAGTGCGGCGATGCTGCAGGCTGTCACGCTGGCGCTGCTCGTCAGCACTGGCGCCGTTCGCCTCTGGCACATCTACCTGCTGGCAACGGCCCTCGGCGTGACCAACGCGTTCGACAACCCGACGCGCCAGGCGTTTGTGCCGGAGATGGTCGGGAAAGACCTGGTGCCCAACGCCGTGCCGCTGAATAGCACTCTCTTCAATGCCGCCCGCATCGTCGGTCCGGCGATAGGCGGAGTAACCATCGCTCTGTTCGGCGTTGCCGGCGCGTTCTACCTTAACGCCGCCACCTTCATTCCCGTGATCATCGCCCTGCTGATGATGCGGATGTCGGAGCTCTATCCTTTCGAGAAGGGGAGCGGAAAGATGCTGACGCAGCTCCGAGAGGGGCTGGACTTCGCCTTCCGAACGCCGTCGGTGCTGATAATCCTCATCGTGATGGCGTTCGTCGGCACCTTCGGCTACAACTTCAACACCGAATTGCCGCTGCTTGCCCGCTTTGTCCTGCACACCGGCTCCATCGGCTTCGGCGCGATGACGGCGGTGCTGGGCGTCGGATCGCTGATAGCGGCCCTTGTCATCGCCTACACCAGGCGCGCGGACGAGAGGCAGATCCTGATCGGCGGCGGCGTGTTCAGCGTGCTGCTGATCCTAGTCGGCCTGTCGCACTGGTTCGTGGTGACGCTCTTCCTGCTTATGCTGATGGGCGTGTCCGGCATCATCTTCACCGCCTCGGCGAACACGCGTCTCCAGCTTCTCTCGCCGGCGCACCTCAGGGGCAGGATAATGAGCCTTTACGTGCTGCTCTTCGCGGGCTCGACGCCGGTGGGCGCCTTTCTGATGGGCAACGTGGCGGAAAGGCTGGGCGTGCAGCAGGCGGTGGTGCTCTTCGGCATCCTCTCGGCGGCCGGCGTAGCGCTCACGGTCCTCTACCGGCTGCGAAGGCCGGGCGACTCGGTGCCGGCGGCTTCTTCCTGGGGCCAGTGAGTTCGTTCGACAACGCCGCGCCGCTGGAGCTCTGCCAGGGCGTTTTGCGCCGCAACCCCCACGGTCGCCGAAGGTTCGAGGCTCTCCAGCGCCGTCAACACCGGCTTGACGACCTCGATGGCCTCGGGCGGCAGTTGCCCGTGGATCAACTGGCGCAGCACGCGATGAGCGCCTCGCCTCAGCCAGAGCGAGTCGCCCTGGTGGACGAGCGCGTCCAGCAGCGGGCCCAATGCGCCTTCTTTCAGCGCGACCAGCGCCTCCGCCGCCAGCCAGCGCACGCCGAAGCGCGCGTCCCTGAGCGCTCTGACGAGGGCCGGCGCCGCCCGGGGATCAGCGATGCTCTGCAGAGCCTTCGCCGCCTCCCAGCGGACGTGCCAGTCCGGGTCGTTCAGCAGGTCGGTCAGCGGGAACAGCGCCAGTTCCCCCAGGCTCTCCAACCCTTCTCGTGATAACTCTCGGACCTTCCATTCATGGCTGTGGAGGCCGACAAGAAGAGAGTTGACCGTCTCACCGCCGTGCTCCGCAATAACCGTCGTTTGTTCGCTCATTTTCTCTATCATGACTTCGCCTTCCCTGCTGTCTAAGAACAGCGCCTCTCTAATTACAGAATGTCACAGCTCCCGACGTTTTTCAACTGGGGCCGTTGTCTCCGGTAGCCCCACGCCCTGGCGCGGCGCGGGATAGGCGACGCGGCCGTCCTCGACGCGCGCCCACGGCGTCAGTCGATGCATCTGAGTGCTTCCGCGGCCGATGATGTCCTCGACCGTTACTCCGCGGACGGTCAGGGCGTCGCTGATGAGAGAGCGGTGGCAGCGCCAGGGCAGCGCTTCGGCGCAAAGAATCGCCGTCGGCTCCCGGCGCGACGTCTCTATCAACCGCTCCAGCGCCTCTGTGAACTCTTCCGTCTGCATATAGTCGGCAAAGCCGCGAAAAGAGGCGTTGCGCCAGCCGTCATTCGGCGAGTCCTTTCGCGCATGGCGCAGGCCGCCCAGAGACGGTATGTGCTCGTAAACGATGCCGGCGGACAGAAGCGATTGAGGCAGCGCTTCGATGTCAAACTGGGGATTGTGGCGCGAACGCGGGATCGTCCGCACGTCGACGACACGCTTCACGCCATGCGCCTTCAGCAGTTCGATAAGCTCGCCGATGGTGCGCGTGGAATGTCCGATTGTAAACATTTCGCGACGTCCAACCGCCTCCTTCTCTGCTATCATAGCCTATGAGGAAGCCGGCATGAGGCTGCTTACCACTACCCGCCGAACCATTCGCGATCATCTCCCCCTCATCGCTCTGCTGGTTGTAGCTATTGCGATTCGCCTGCCGCTGCTGCCGCTCTGGGCGTATCAGGACAAGGGCTTCACCGACGAGGGCTTCTGGAAGAACTGGATGGTGGCCATCCACCAGCACGGGCTCCTTAACATCTTTCGAACGACCGACACCGACTACGTCGGCTATCACTACGTGCTCTGGCTGCTGGCGCGGATCAACGGCATTATCGGCGGCTCGTGGGACTACAGCGCATTCCGGCTGCGCCTCCTTGTCAAGGCGCCGCCCGTCCTCTTCGACCTGGGGCTGATCGTCGCCGTCTACGCCGTCAGCCGCGCCCTGTTCGAGGAGCTGCGCCTCCCTCGAAGCAACGTTCTCGCTTTGATCGCGGCGGCCGTAATGGCTGTTCAGCCTGCCGTCCTCTACGATTCTGCAGTCTGGTCGCAGACGGACTCCGCCGTCACGTTGGCGATGCTGCTGGCGCTGTTCTTCGTCGCCAGGGGCAACATCAAGCTCGGCTTCGGAATCTGGGGCGTCGGCTTCCTCATCAAGCCGCATCCGATAGTCATCCTGCCGCTGCTCATCTACCTGGCCTGGCGACAGAGCCCGCGCGCGCTGCGGTCCGGCGTCGTGACGGTGGCGGCCGTCTGGCTAATCGGTCTTGGGCCGTGGCTGGTGCATGGCGACTTGCTGAACATCCTGCGCGTCTACCGCGGCCTGTTCGAAGCCGATTATGACAGGCTCTCGGCGTCCGCGTGGAACCTCTGGTGGTTTGCCGACCTGTCGTTGCACCCCCATCCCGACCAGGGCATCATCCCGTTCATCACCTATCGCACGATTGGCCTTGTGCTGACGGTCTCCGCCGGCTTCCTGGCGTTGTTCTACCTCCACGCTCGGCCGAACCTGCGCGGCGCCCTCGTGGCCGCGGCCTATCTGTCGTTTGCCTTCTACCTGCTGCCGATTTCGACGCACGACCGCTACCTGTACCCGTTTCTCGCCTTCATGCTGCCGATAGCGGTGGCAGAGCCGCGCTGGCGGGCATTGTACGGCCTGGCATCGGTCGCCTTCTTCTTCAACCTGGCGGTCGTGGCGCCGCCGATCGCGGATTTCGCGGGTCGCTGGACCGGTTCTCCTTTCACAATTGCCGTCGCTGCCCTGAACTGCCTGCTCTTCGCGCTTTTCACCGTTGCGCTCGTCCCGATAGCGGCGCAATCGGCGCGGACGCTGCTGCTTCGCGGCAGGGCGGGCGCCCGCGCGGCGCTGAGGGGAGCGGCGGGAGAAGCGAACTAGCCGGTCGGGAGGAGCGTGCGGTTTTCGGCGTCCGAGGGGTAGACCTTGAGGGCGTTGTCGTAGCTCGGGTCCTTGCCGATCTCGGCCATGGTCTGGCTGATCGCTTGGCCGTACGTCAGTTTCTGTGATGCCAGCTTCGGTATCAGGGTCTGGATGGCAGCATCCGTATGGGTGGCGGAGACAAGGTCGTTCCAACCGATGACGACGCCGGCGCCCTTCTTCACGAACGCTTTCGCCGTAGTATCGAAGGTCAGCCCGTCGCAGCCCATGAGCACGACGGTTGTGTTGTTGAACTTCCCCTGCATGCTGGACTGAATGAACTGCGGTGCTATGCCGAAGAAGAGCTTGTCGCCGGAGCCGGCGAGGTTGCGGACCGCGAAGAGTCGGTACTGCGAGCGTTCGTCGGTGTACTTCGACGAATCGTACTCCTCAGAGCTAAAGAGGAAAGCCTCGTTGCCGAAAGCATTGAGGATCTGCTGCCGCTTAACGGGATCGGACTGCGTCAGCCCCTCCTCGGTGAAGCGGGCGATGTGGACTCTGAAGATGATGAGCGTGTATTTCTGCTCGGCCATGTGGCGATAGAATTCGACGTCGACCTGTTCCGGTGGAACATAGTCGACCGCATAGCCGGCCTGCTCGAGGACGGGTGTGATGGCCTGGGTGAAAGCCGGGTCCGGATCAGTTAGGCCCAGTTGGTCGACGATGGCCGCGCGAAGCTCCGGCGCCTGTGCCTTCTTCTGACCGACGAGAAAGACGGCGACTATCGCGATGGCCGCGGCTAGCAGTGCGCCCGGCAGGACGACGCGCAGCGTGATGCTGCCGATCCTCTGCCCGAGCGACGGCCGGCGGCGGCGCGACCGTTTCTTCTTCGGCGGCGCCTCCACTGCGGCTTTGCGTGGGGCCATCCGCGGAATCTCCCTGTTCGCTGCTGGCGGGCCTTCCGACGCGGCCAGCATACCACCGCGGTCGCGGAATTGCACTGTTTAACGGTGTTTTCGCGTCCGCTTTTTCGTGTAGAATGTGCCCGGAAAAGTCCCACTGAAAAATGATTCACGGAGGCGGCATGCGAAAAGCCGGCATCTTGATTCTCAGCGCTCTTGCGCTGGCGCTCGCGATTGGCTGCGGCGGGAGCAGCACCACTCCGCCAGCCACATCGACGGCTGGGGGCGGCAATCAGAAGACGCCAGCGGCAGCGATGACGCCTGCAACCATGACGATGACGAGCTCGGCGTTCGCCGCAGGCGCACCCATAGCCACGAAGTACACTTGCGACGGCGAGGGTGTGTCGCCGCCGCTGCAATGGGATTCGCCACCGTCCGTCACGCAGAGCCTCGCCCTCGTCGTCGACGACCCCGATGCGCCGTCGGGCACGTTCGTCCACTGGGTCATCTACGGCCTGCCGCCGTCGCAGCGCTCGTTGCCGGAAGGCGTCTCGACGGATGAGATGCCGGCGACGGGCGGTGTGAACGGACAGAACGGCGCCGGCAAGCTTGGCTATACGCCGCCCTGCCCCCCCAGCGGCGTTCATCGCTACTTCTTCCGCCTGTACGCCCTCGACGTCAATCTCAACGCAACGCCGGGCTGGACGAAGGACGAGCTTCTGCAAGCGATGAGCGGCCACGTTCTCGCGCAGGCGGAGTTGATGGGGACGTACAGCCGCGGGCAGTAGAGAATACGTGGGCCGCTCCACAACCCGAGCGGCCTCGAAACCACGCCGTGTTCGCCTCGACGCCCATGTTGCGTTGTCGTTCGGCGTCATCCACCGTCGACAGGCAAATTGCGATCGACGGCTGCACGCGACGTACGCTTGTGCCACCTGGGCCGCTCGGGTTGCCGAGCGGCCCTACGTGCGTGCGATGCCAGGCGCCGCTTGCGAGCTCGACGCCGTCAGCGGCCCTTGAACGCCGGTGGGCGCTTCTCCAGGAATGCGCTGACCCCCTCCTTGAAGTCCTCCGTTGCGAACAGAGGCAAGAACTGCAGGTAGGCCTGGTGGACGCTTGCCTCGAAGCTCTCCTCCAGAGCCAGGCGCATCAGTCGCTTTGCCGCCTGGACCGCGAGCGGCGCATTGCCGGCGATCTCCTCCGCCCAGGCGCGCGTCTCCTCTGCCAGCCGCTCGTGTGGCACCACCGCGTTGACCAGCCCCAGCGACAGCGCCTCCTGCGCGTCGAGCACCTTGCCCCGGAACACCAGCTCCGATGCCTTTGCCCAGCCGAGCAATCGGGGCAGCATCCACGTGCCGCCGCTTTCCGGCAGGATGCCGCGACGCGTGAACACCGCGCCCAGCTTGCCCTTCTCCGAGGCGATGCGGATGTCGCAGCCAAGCGCCAGGTCGAAGCCGTAGCCCGCAGCCGGCCCGTTGAGCGAGCAGATCACCGGCTTGTCGAGCGTGTGGAGCGCCATCGGCGGGCTGTTGTTGAGATCGAAGCGAAGGCCCATTCCGCCGCCGCCGCCGCCGAACATCTCCTTTAGATCGAGCCCGGCGCAGAAGCCGCGTCCGGCGCCCGTGATAACCACCACCCGCACCTCCGGGTCGCGGTCGACGTCGCGCAGGGCGGCCGCCAGGCTGTTCAGCATCGGCAGCGAGATCGCGTTCAGCGACTCGGGGCGATTCAGCGTTATCGTGGCGATGCCGCCGTCCTTCTCGTAGAGCAGGTCTTGGTATTCCATCATGCGCTCCCTTCTTCGTCCGCCTGCCGCGAGTATGGCATCGGACGCGGAAAAGCGTCAACGCGGGTGCAGATATCGACAGGGTGCTATAATACCGGCGTTCGAAACCTGGAGGTCGAAGCGTGCTTCAAGAAGAGACCTGGACGGCCACGCGGTACACGCCGGAAGACGCCTCCGCCTGCCTCGAGCTTGCCCGGAAGGTCTCCCCTGACGGAGCGCCCGGCGAGGCGTACTTCGACTGGCTGACCCAGCGGGGTCCCGGCGGTCCGGCCGTCGGCATGGTCGCGCGGGAAGCGGGCTCAAATCGTCTCATTGGCTGCGCCGCCATGGCGCCGGTCGGCGTCCGTCTCTCCGGCGAGTCCGTGACCGCGGCGCTGACCCTCAAACCGCTCATCGACCCCGAGTTCGAGGGTCGCGGCATCCCCCTCGATTTGCTGCGAAAGCTCGACGCTTTAGCCGCCGAGGAGAAGATCGCCTTCAGCTACGCCTTCCCCGACGACGCGTCGTTCCCGGTGCTTGTCAACCAGGGCGGGTTCAAGGAAGTCGCCGCGCTCTCGCTGCTCATTCGGCCGCTGCACCCGGAGCGTCTGGCGATGAAGACGACCGGCAGCCGCGTCCTGGCGCGGACCGCGTCGATTGCGCGCGTCGTCTGGCGCACGCCGCCCTCCGTGCAGCAGAAAGAGGTCCCCGGCCTGGCTATCGACGAAGTGAAGGACTTCGATGAGCCGTTCGCCGTCTTCTGGCGTCGCGTCCAGCACCGCGCGTCGCTCATGATCGTTCGCGACTCCGCCTACCTCAACTGGCGCTACGTCAACGCGCCGGAGTGCGAGTTCGCCGCCTTTGCCGCAAGGTCGGAAGGGAAGGTGCGCGCGATAAGCGTTCTTCGCGCCGGCGTTCTGGGCCGGTTCTCCGCCGGCCTCATCGTCGACCTCATCGTCGAAGCCAGCGGCGAGGGACGCGCGGCCGGCCGCCTGCTGATCGAGCACGCCGGCGCCTATTTCCGCGACCGCGACCTCGACATGCTGGCGACGCTCTCGCTCCGTCACACCGACGAGTTCCGGCTTTTCCGCGCCTCGGGCTTTTGGATGCCGCCGCGCTTTATGGAGCCGCATCCGCTGCACTTCGTCGTGCGCTCCCACGCCGACGAGGCGAACGCCGCCTACGACCTGCACAACTGGTTCCTGACCCTCGGGGATTCCGACGTGGTCTAGACTTTAACGGGTCCGCATGTCGGCGGTCTCTCCCATAAATACGTAGCCGAGGCTTTCCAGCCTCGGCGGGGAGCAAGACTACGGCCAGGCTGGAAAGCCTGGCCTACGTTTTGCCATGGATGCCGCGTCCTTCAGGGCGCGGTCGAGTAACAGCTCTAGCCTGGGACGGTCACGACAACCCGCGTGCCTTCGCCCGGCTTCGACTCTATCTCAATCGTTCCGCCGAGGAGTCGCGCTCGCTCCTGCATCCCAATGAGGCCCAGCTTGCCGGAGACCGCGAGGTCGCCCGAAGCGGACGGCAGCTCGAAACCGTTGCCGTTGTCCGCCACCGTCATCGCGATGCTGTAGCTGCGAAAGTCCAGCGTCAGCTCCACCGCCGACGCCCGCGAATGCTTCCGGACGTTGTTCAGCGCTTCCTGCGCGATGCGGAACAGCGCCAGCTCCGACTCCCGCGGCAGACGGCGCGGCTCGCCCAGCAGGCGCGTGTTCGTCGCAATGCCGTCTTGCTCCTCCAGCGCGATGAGCAGCCACTTCAGCGCCGGCAGCAGCCCCAGATCGTCGAGAACCGGCGGTCGCAGGTCCTGGCTGAAGCGCCGCACGCCGTCGAGAATTGCGTCAGTCTGCTCGCGCAGCTCGTCAAGCCGCTGGGCCAGGTCCTGGGGCACGTCCGAGCCGCTGGACGACAGCAGGTCGAGGCGACGCGAAACGCCGGTTAGCGCCTGCGCCGTGTCGTCGTGCAGCTCCCGCGCGATCCGCAGGCGCTCGCTTTCCTGAGCCTTCAGCACCTGCGACACGTAGTAGCGGAGGTTCTCCTGCATTCGCCGCTGCTCCGTGACATCGCGCGCGATGGACTGCACGCCGATAGGCCGCCCGTTACGGATGATGAGGCTGGGCATTAGTTCGACAACCGCCTGGCTGCCATCGCGGCGCTTGAGCGGGAACTCGATCATGGCCTCCACCGGCTCGCCGCGGTATTGCGCCCTTAGCATCTCCTCCACTGCCTTGACGTCCTTCGGCTCCAGGAAATGCGATGCGTCCAGCTTCTTCAGCTCCTCCAGGTTGTAGCCGGTCAGCCTCTCGAACGCCCGGTTGGCGTTGGTTATCCGGCCGTTCAGGTCATGCACTTCAATCGCGCCGGTAGCGTTCTCGAACAGGCCGCGGTAGTTCTCCTCCGACTGTCGCAACTGCTCCGACGCCTCCCGCTCTTTTTCGTACAGTTTCGCATTTTCGATCGCGACGCCGATGGCGTTGCCGATGGCGCTCGCCAGCTCGATCTCCTCCGGCGCGAACTCCCGCGGCTCGCTCGTCGCGGCGCAGAGCGTGCCCAGCACCTTGCCCTTCGACTTGAGCGGCACGATGAGCTGAGCCTGCAGGTTCTCGCGCCTGCCGATCTCGCTTGCCAGCCAGGGGCTTGTGGCGTTGCCGTCCGCCACGAGCGGCTCGCCCGTCTGCGCGACGCGGCCGTTCAGTCCCTCGCCGACGCGCACCCGCTTCGCCATGTTCACGAACTCGATCGAAATACCGTGGTAGGCCTCGAGCGTCAGCTCGTCGGAGTCTTCGTCCAGCAGGTAAAGCAGCGACTTCTCGACTCCCATCGCCTCCTGCACCTTGTCCATCGCGTGGTGCAAGATCTGCCGCGGCTGCAGCGACTCGGCGACGACGTTGAGGACGGCGTTGATAGTCTGCAGCCGTCGCTCCTCGTTCTCGACCGTCTGGATGTGCGAACGCAACTCCCGCTGCGTCCACTCCAGCGACGCGATAGTCCCGCGGTGCTCCGCCTTCTCGCGGTTCTGGACGTCGATGAGCCAGGTGACGAAGGCGCCCATGACAGCGAACGCGGCCACCTCAATTCCCGCCTCTTCCGCCGCAGTAGAGGTCACGAAGACGCGGGGCAGGAGCAGAGCGGTGATAACCGCCGTCGTGAGTAGGCCGCCTCGGAGCCCGAATATGTAGGCCGCATACGCCACCGGCAGAATCGAGAGGATGCGGTGCACCGAGCGCCGAGTGAAGTCGATCCGGAGCACCGTCTCCAATGAGCTGAGGACGGGAAGCGAATCAGCATAATAGAATATGGTCCCGCAGGTGATGATCGCGACGATTATCCAGAAGTGCGGCTCGCGGAGCACTCGCCAGGAGCGCGTCTCGCGCGCCGGCGTGGCCAGCATCCGCCGCGTTCGGGTGATGGTCTGGATCATTTCGACGAGTCCCCCGTAGAAACACCATCGAGCGAGATCCAGCCTTCCTTGAGTGCCCGCAGCACAGCCTCGGTGCGAGAGCTCACGCCCAGCTTGTCGAAGATGTTGCCCAGATGCGATTGGACGGTTCGCACGCTCAGCGCCAGCTCCGACGCGATCTCTTTGTTGCTCATGCCCTTCGCCGCCAGCCTAAGCACCTCCAGCTCGCGGTCGCTGAAATGGTCCGGCAGCCCTTCCACGACGCTCTTCCCGTGGCTCATCGACGAGAACCACTGCACGACCTTGCGGGCGACGTGCGGGTCAAGCACTACCTCGCCGGCGCTCACGTCGCGTATCGCATCGACAAGCTGGGCGCCGCGGACGTTCTTGAGCAGGTAGCCGTTGGCGCCGGCCTCCAGCACCGCGTAGATGTACTGGTCGTTGTCGTAGGCGCTGAGGACAAGAATGGAAATCGCCGGCTGGTTGGTCTTGATGAGTTTTGTCGCTTCGATGCCGTTCAGGTTCGGCATGGCGATGTCGATTAACGCCACGTTCGGCTTCAGCTCCTGCGCCAGGCGCACCGCCTCCTCGCCGTCCGCCGCTTCTCCGACCACCTCGAAGTCCTCTTCCCGCTCCAGGCGTTCGCGCGTACCCTCGCGCACTAGCGTGTGGTCATCGGCTATGAGAATGCGGATCTTGTCCATGCTTCAGTCTCCTTGCGCCCCCGGGGCGCGACTCTCCCATATACAGATTACAGGTACCCCATCTAAGCCGCCAGCCGTAGCCTGCTGATCGGCATCCGCCAACTATACGTAATGTCATTGCGCGAAATGCTGATCTTCGCCGCGCACGCATGCTGACGCCCTGCGCCATCCGCGAGAGACTTCCTGCCGCGCCGGCTGATTCGATGCGCGCGATTACCGTCTTTGCCGCCGAAATCCGGCGCCGAAATGCTTAACAATAATCAGCGCGCGCGGCGGACGACAGCCTGCCCCTTTGTGCCGTAGTCTAACGGTGGAACAAGAAACAAAGACGGAAAGGGCAAAGGTGAAGGAAATGACAACGATGACAGGAACCCCAACCGGTGTCGAGAAGACCAGCCTTGGCGCCCCGCAGACGATCTGGCAGGAGCAGCCACGCGCCGTCGGGTACATCAGGCAGGACTTCGAAGAGATGGGCAAGAAGTGGACAAGGCCGGATGGCCAGAAGAGCCGCATCTGCGCCTGCGCCGATGCCCACAAGTGGGAGCTCGTTGATGTCCACGAGGACATCGGCTGGACGGGCGAGTGCCTCAACAGGCCGGGCCTCATCGCCCTGCTCGCCGACCCCAAGTTCGACGTCCTGGTCGTGGACCGCACCGACCGCCTGGCCTGCAAGAAGAGCGACCTCGACTTCGTGCTGGCGCTGCTCGAAGAGCACGGCGTAACCTGCGTGCCGGCCACCTGGTCATGGGAGCCGCTGGCCCAGTACATGCGCTGGTGGTACCGCAGCAAGGGCAACCCGGTATACGCCCAGCTCGAGGCCGCGACGGCCAAGGCGTGACGGGTGTCGGGTGTTGTCGACGGAGATTCGACAAGCGCCGGCTGATCAGGGAGGATCTCAGGAATGAGAGGCGGACGGAAGGAATGAAAGGAGGTGCATAATGGCCTCCCGAGGAGATCTCTGGAACATACAATTCGGTCAGCTAGTATACCTGTTCGGGTTCCTGCTCATAGTGGCCGTGGTCTACGGCCTTACCCACCGCCTGCGAATCTGGCGGCTGGGCAGCCAGGATGACAGGCTCCGCGACCTGCCGAGCCGATTCCGCGCCTTCATCATAAAGACGAAGGTCGACGGTCTCTGGCACAAGCGCATCGTCCGCAACAAGTACGCCGGCCTGATGCACCTGCTTATCTTCGGCGGCTTCGGTGTACTGTTGGTGGGTACCTCTCTGGATGCCATAGATACCCACGCCTATCATTTCTTGGAGGGCAACATATACCTGGCCTTCTCCTTGGCGACGGACGTGGGCGGTCTGCTAATGCTGGCCGGCCTGGGGATGGCCGCTTACCGCCGCTACGTGACGCGTCCCGCCAAGTTGAACAACGTCCTCGACGACTTCGTGGCGATAACGCTCCTGGCCGTGATCATCATCACCGGCTACACGGTTGAAGGCCTGCGGATCGCGGCTTCGGAGATGGACGCGCACCTCGGCTGGTCGGTCTGGTCGCCGGTGGGGCTGGCCTTCGCCGTCGCCTTCCACCCGCTGGGTCACAACGTCCTCCTCACGCTGCACAAGACCTTCTGGTGGACCCACATGCTCATCGCCATGGGCGGCATGGCCTACGTCGCCGTTAGCTTCACCAAGCTGGCGCACATCGCCGCCTCGCCGCTCAACATGTTTCTGCGTACGCCACAGACCAGCAAGGGCGTGCTCAAGCCAATCGAAATCACCGAAGAGAGCGTCGGCGCTCTCGGCGCCTCCAAGCTTCAGGATCTGACCTGGAAAGACCTTATTGACCTCGACGCCTGCACGCGCTGCGGCCGCTGTCAGGAGTTGTGCCCGGCCAACATGACGGGCAAACCCCTGTCGCCCAAGATGGTCATCCAGGAACTGAAGGCGCACATGGTAGAGCGGGCGCCGGTGCTCCTGCGCGGCAAGCGCAACGGCAAGCAGCCGTCGCAGGATGAAGTGCCGCTCCTCGCCGGCGGTGTCGTCAGCGAGGACGAGCTGTGGTCCTGCACCACCTGTGGCGCCTGCGA
>JBEKXP010000012.1:0-25093 GCA_049511815.1 Dehalococcoidia bacterium | reverse complement strand
ATAGAGACCGGTCGAGCTCGAGCGCGGGCGACGTGCTGGACGGGAGACCGGCGGCAGATGCGGCGCCATCTTAGGTTCGTGGGCTGCACTTGAGTCGGTTACTCCGTTTCTTCCAAGCAGGACGTCGCGGGTTCGAATCCCGTCCCCCGCTCCAGGCTCCTTCCGGCTGACGCCAAAGTCATCGCCCAGCCTCTTCCCCGGCGAGCGCGCTTAGCCGCTTCAATGGTTCCCGTTCGCGCGGCTGTTGTATTCCTGCACGCGCTGGTAAGATGAGTGCTCACGGACGAAGGCTATGGTAATACAGGCTATCGAATCGCACCGTGTCCGACACGGACGCGTTCGGCGACGGCTCGAGCGGAGGCCAGCGATGATCTTTTTGAATCCCAAGAAACTGAGTCTGCAGCACCATGACAGGCGCTCGGCTGAGGTGATGGCCAGCACAATCGACTTCTTCGAGAAGAAGGGGAAGAAGCGGCTCCTGGAGGACCATCGCCGCCGGGTCTGGTACGACGACTTCCTCGGGTTCATCAAGAACGAGAAGATCTTCGCCACGTTGCTCACTCCTCCCGAGTACGGGGATGCGAACTCGCGCTGGGACACCTTCCGCAATGTCGATTTCAACGAGATTCTGGCATTCTACGGACTTCCGTACTGGTACACGTGGCAGGTCACCATGCTTGGCCTCGGCCCGATCTGGATGAGCGGGAACGAAGAAGCGAAACGTCGCGCTGCGCAGCTTCTGGCTGGCGGAGAGGTATTCGCATATGGCCTGTCCGAGCGACAGCACGGCGCGGACATCTACTCAACAGAGATGACTCTTACGCCTCAGCCCGACGGGAGCTACAGGGCAAATGGGGAGAAGTACTACATCGGCAACGGAAACGTCGCGCGGATGATTTCGACGTTCGGGAAGATGGCGGACAGCGGGGAATACGTGTTCTTCGCGGCCGATTGCGCGAATCCGAACTTCGAGCTACTAGGCAACGTCGTCGACTCCCAACAATACGTCTCGGCATTCGCCTTGCACGACTACCCGATAAGCGAAATAGACGTACTGTCAAGAGGACGGGAGGCGTGGGACGTCGCCCTCAACACCGTCAACGTCTGCAAGTTCAACCTGGGTGCGGCGTCCATCGGGATCTCGACGCATGCCATGTATGAGGCAATCAATCATGCTGCCAACCGTCGTCTCTACGGCCAGTGCGTCACGGATTTCCCGCACGTCAAGCAGATATTCACCGACGCCTACGCCCGTCTGGTAGCGATGAAGCTGTTTACGCTTCGGGCCGCCGACTACGTGCGAGTCGCTTCGCCGAACGACAGGCGCTATTTGTTGTTCAATTCGCTGGTGAAGATGAAGGTCACGACGCAGGGCGAGGACGTCATCAACCTGCTCTGGGATGTGATCGCAGCGAAGGGTTTCGAGAAGGACATGTACTTCGGGACCGCTACCAGCGAAATCCGCGGCCTGCCGAAGCTTGAGGGAACAGTCCACGTGAATATCGCCCTCATTCTCAAGTTCATGAACAACTATTTCTTCAACCCGGCCGAATATGCCGCCATCGGTCGCCGATCGGAACCAAAACACGACGAGTACATGTTTCGACAGGGCCCGACGAAAGGCATGGGCGAGGTCCGGTTCCACGACTACAACCTCGCCTACAGCGACTGGGACCTGCCCAACGTGAACACCTTCCGCGAGCAGACTGCCGTATTCGCAGAGATGCTCCTCTCGACGCCCCCTAGCGAGAGCCAGAGCCGCGACACGGACTTTCTGCTGGCCGTCGGCGAGATATTCACGCTGGTTGCCTACGGGCAACTCATTCTGGAGAACGCGCGTCTCTACGACGTTCCGAGTGACGTGGTGGACCAGATCTTCGACTGCTTTGTTCGCGATTTTTCGAAGTTCGCGCTCCAGTTGTACAGCAAGCCGAGGTGCAGTCCGGAGCAGTCGGCCTATTGCATGAAGATGATCTGGAAGCCGGAAGTGGACGACGAGCGCTATGAGCGCGTATGGCGCGAGCACGTGTACGCGCTCAAGGACGTCTACGAAATGAGTCCCTAGAACAGACCTGACTTTAGGAGGGGGACGTCCATGGTCATCGGAATCGACGAGGTGCTCGGCCAAATAGAGGAGAAGGAAGGGATTCTGGTTGGGCCGTGGCGTCAGCCTGTCAACCGAAGCATCGAAATCAAGGGCAGCATCCACGACGACGCAGAAGCCAGCCGCCTCGGCTTTCGAGGCGGCACAGTCGCCGGCTCCATCCACGCGGAGCTCTTCCCGCCTCTGCTCCTCAAGGCCTTCGGACAGCGCTGGTTCGAGCGGGGCAATCTGTCACTCTACTTCCTCGAGGCGACGACTGATAGAGAAGACGTGCGGGCGGTCGTTGTCAGGCCGCCGCAAGGCGCCGCCGACCAGCAGGTGCAGGTGTGGGGAGAGCGCCCGAACGGTAACCGCATCGCCGAGGGCACGGCGGCCGTGGGCAACCCCGGTGTTGTCTCCGCCCTTCTCGCGCGCGAGCTCAATCGCTTCCCGCCCGGCGAGCTGCGCATCCTCGCCGACTCTTCAGTCGGTGACCGCTTCCCCGAAGTGGAGGTGCGCGTCAGCCAGGAGGCCATCGGCGAGCGGCTGCGTCTCAGCACCGATCCTCTCCCCTGGTACGCAGGCCCTTCACCCTGGGGAGGCGCTATAGCCACAACCTGCAACATGGTCGACGTCATGTGGCTCTCGCTTGTCGCGTACCTCGCGGAGAAGAAGGTTGACGACTCTCTAGTAACGCTATACGGAGCCATCGAGTTGCGAAATGTGAACGGCCCCGTCCTCGTGGAAGAGCCCTACATCGCGGGCGGCGACGTGATCAGCCTCGGGCAGACGGCCAAGACGGAGTACCTCTGGTTCGAGTCGTATCTCAATGATAGAAACGGCGGCAAAGTCGCCGAGATGCGGATGATGTACCGGTTCATGAAGGGCTCCTCTCCTTTGTATGAGGAGTAGTAGCCTGGCGGCGTGGACGCTAGCTCTAGTCCTTCCAAGCAGGATGTCGCGGGTTCGAGTCGCGTTTCCCGCTCCAGGTTCGTTTCTGCCCCATAGACTCCACAGCCTCGAACCCGTCCCGCTTCCGCAGGCGGCAGAAACCAGACCTCCTCGTCTGGGCCGCGCTCAACCCGCAGCCGAAAGTGCCGATTATGTGGTCAGACGGCATTCTTCGGTGCAGGAGGCGCGACTATGAAAAAGCCAGCCAAGCGTGATCACGGGATTCACTATGCCCTCGTCGGCAAGGTCAGCAAGCCTTGCCCCAACTGCGGCGGCCAGAAAGGCTGGCACAAGCACGCCCACTGCGAAGGTCTCCGAGCGCGCTGGGGCACCTGCGTCGTAACCCACGTCGATAAGGAGCGCGGCTCCCGACGCTGCCGGCTGCCGCTCGGCTGGGATGTCGCGCATCGCATGTCATGGAAGGGCGCCCGCCTGCACTTCCACCAGTACACCGGCGACGGACTCTACTGCGAGCACCACGCCCGCGAGCTCGCGAATCATATGAACCTGCCGTCGGAGCAGCACCGCGTGGCCTGAGTTCCGCCAGGACTCGCTCCAATGCGAAAAGGGCTCGACGGTTGTCGAGCCCTTCTTGGCGTAGAAATCCTGGTCAGACCCTACGGCGCCGCGATTCCCTCGTACATCAGGTCGGTGTCGCCCGGGTATGAGCCGGCAATGACGTCGCCCACGGCAACGATCGGCTTGTCCGAATCGATGATCATGGAGCCGGTGAAAGACGCCGGCAGTGTGGTCTCCCAAGATTGCAGGAGCTTCACGCTGCCGTTGATCTTTATCTTGTAGGAGGTCTTTCCGGTCGGCACGTCGGTGCTGACGTAGGTAATGGTTAGATTCGCCGCACCGCCGTCGACGGTCGCCACCTGCACCCATGAGTTCAGCCCGGCGCGACTGGCCCCATCCGAGGAGTTCTTATCGACGAGCGGCAGATAGACGCGCGTGCCCGCGGTGTCGGTCCGCAGGCCGCGGTAGCTGGTGTAGACATCGCCGCGGTTCGAGGAGCGCGACACGACAACGCCCACCGGCCTGTTCGACGTAATCAGCGCCGAGCCGTCGTGGAAGTTCTGCGGAAGCGTGTCGCCGGCAGCGAGGCAGTTGGCGACGTCGCTGTCCTGGAAGCACTGCCGCGAGGTCTGAATGGCGAAGCTGCTGCTTTTGGTGACCGGCTGATTGTTGCCGTCAAAGCCGGTGATCTTCAACGTCACGGTGGCCGGCTGACTGGGGTCGCTGTTCATTACCTCGAAGTCCGTGCTCCACTCACCGCCGGCCGTGCGCTCAATGATCGGCAGCAGGATGGAAGTGCCCATGTCGCTGCTGGTGAAGCCACTGTAGCCCGCCAGTTGGTGCGAGTCGATGTTGAAGACATCGGTTGTGGCGACGACGAACTGCTGCGACGGCGGCGTCCCCTGCGCGTTAGGGTAGAGGTCGACGCGCACGGAGCCCGAGAAGTTGGGGGGCACGCCCATTGTCTGATAGGAGCGGAAGAGCGTCCCGCCCGCCGCGATGGGAATGCCGCCCTGGGGGCAGCCGTCCTGGGGCGTGCCGCCAGCGGCAGGGTTGAACGGGTCCCAGTACACCTCCGAATCGCTGTAATTGCTTGTGTAGACGAGCGTCGCGCAGGCGGTCGTGCCGCCCATGTTCTGGATAGCGAAGCGGGAGTTCCACGCCTGGTCCACGCCATCCTTGTTGATGACAAGCGGAAGGTAGAGCTTGCCGGCGCCGGCATTTATCGAAACGGTGTCGCCGGCGGTCTGGTAATAGCCGTCACCGGCGTCGACGTCCTTTGCCAGAAGGACGGCGATTGGCTGGTCGCTGGTGACTACGGCGGAACCGATGAATCCCTTGGGAAGAGATGCACTGCGGCCCTCTATGAAGGTCCAGCCGCCGCCGGGAGGGATGGCCGGGCACGTGCCGGGACATGATTCGCTGGCAACGACTACGCCCTGAGCGCTAAGGTACCTGATCTGGATGTTCGCGGCCGCGCTGCCCATGTTCTGGATGCGGATCCAGGAGTTCTCTGTATGCAGCGTGTAACAGGATGAAGCCAGAAGGAGCAGGATTGCGGCCGCCGGTAGCAGGAGAATCGTTCGAAGAGGTCGTCCGCGGACGAGAACTGAGGCTCGCATGTCATCCCTCCACCCTAAGCCCGTCCGTGTGATGATACGCAAAGGCCTTTCCCCTGGTCAAGGGAATCTTTCGATCGCCGACAAAATGTAGCGGGCGAAGCGGTTCGCGGCTATACTCCGCATATGCTCCCTAACGCCACGGTCTCCCGGCAGCGCGCTTCGTCACTTTCTGTCGGGGCCGCCCTGCGACTCTGGCTGCGGCGGTACCGCGTGGTTGTGGGCGCCTTCCTGGCCGTCCTCCTCCTCGGCGTACCCACACTCACCATACCTTTCTACACGGATGCGGCCGATTTTGCCCTCGGCGCGCGCACGATTCTCTCCGGCGGCGTACTGTACCGCGACTTCTGGGAGGTAAAGACGCCGGCCATCTATTTCATCTATGCGTTCGCGTTCGTCCCATTTGGCCAGCATATGGTCAGCATCCGCGTGCTCGACGTGGTGAACACCGCGCTTGCCATGGGCGCCATCTATCTGCTTGGCCGGCGCTTCTTCGGCGAACGGGCGGGAGTGGTGGCCGGCTGTCTCTATGGCCTGACCTACCTGACGCGCGCCGGCTACGAGGGGCTGGGCGAAGTAGAGAGCTTCCTGGCGCTGCCGGTTGTCGCGGCGGTTCTGCTCTATCGCCCGAATTCGCAGAATCGCGCCTATTCCCGCGCGTTCCTCTCCGGCGTGCTGCTCGGGCTGGTGTTCAGCCTCAAGCTCTCCGCCGCATTCTACGTCGTCGCTCTGCCGGCAATGGAGGTGATGTTCGCCGAGAGGCCGCTTCGAATTGCGCCCCCGCTCAGACGCCTTTCGATCGCCGCGGCCGGTTTTCTGGTGATACCGGCCGTCTTCGCAGTCTATCTAGTGGCCGGCGGCGCTCTCCGCGACTTCATCGACGTCCAGCGGTTGCACGTCTGGCCGTACACGTCGCTCCGCTGGTCACCGCCCGGCGAGTCGTTCCTTCACTTCGGGCTCCGCGTTACGCATGACTACTTTCGGAGCAGTCTCTTCCTGGTCGTGCCGGCCGCGGGCGCCCTGTTCGTCGCGCTGGCGGGCTCGCGGCGCAAGGAGACGGCGCTTGTCGCGCTTCTGGCGATCGCGTCGCTCGCCGGCGTCTGGAGCCAGGGCAAATTCTTCTACTATCACTACCTGGCGATGATCTTCCCGCTGGCGCTCCTGGCCGGCTTCGCAATCGACCGGGTCTTTGGATATGCGAGCGGGCCGGGCGCCCGGCGATGGGCCGCCTACGGGCTGGCGGGCGCGTTCCTTGTCCTGCTGACCCCCAGTCTGCTATCGAACCCGTACGAGCAGTACCGCCAGTTTCTGGGCGTTGCGACCGGCACGGTGTCGCGGGCGGACAACGAGGCACACTGGAATTCGCTCTTGCATTACAACCGTGAAGTCGTTGACTACGTGAACACGAACGGCGGCGGTGACAAGAGCCTGTTCGTCTGGGGCAACTGGCCCATCGTCTACTGGTGGGCGGACCAGCCGCTGGTCAGCAGGTTCATCTTTGACACGCCACTATCGGCGACCTGGGCTCCGGACATTTGGCGAAGCGAGCTAATCGACGATCTTCAGACGCGGGAGCCTCACTTCATCGCCATCGCTCACGAAGGAGCACAGCCCTGGATGACCGGCACGTCGAAGACGTCGGACGAGCGGCTCCAGGACTATCCTGCCCTGACGCAGATGCTGGCGCAGAACTACACGCCTGTCTTCGACAACCCGCTTTTCGGAGTGTTTGAGCGGAGGGGAAGCTGACCCGGCCGCGGGTCATGCCCGGGCGCGGTAGCCTGTCCCCTTAGCCGAGGCGTCCATTCCCGCCGTGAGGATGCGCTCGGCCGCGAGCGGACGCTCCGCCGTCTCGCGGAAGTCCACCGTCTTCAGATAGCGACGGCAGCGTTTGCAGACGGCCAGGTGGTGGGCCTCGTCATCGCCGGGAAGGAAGGCAAGCTCCTTCGGGTCGTCGTTGCCGCAGAACGGGCAGCCCAGGCGACGAAACGCCCACTCTGCATCGCAGCGCGAACAGAGCAGGCGTCGTCTGCCGCCGCCCCTCTCGAGCGCCGCCATGTCGGGCTCGCCGCCGCAGATCGGGCAGTAGCCGCGATACCAACTGCTCGCGTCGACGAAGCGGCTGAGCGACTCCGCGCGCGCCCGCAGGAACGGGTAGAGGGCGCTCTGCATGACAAAAGCCAGCAGCGCGCCGTCGATGCCGCTATTGCTCTCGGGGACGGCATTGCCGCGAAGGTACGCGGTTGCCAGCGTTCTCATCCGGTTCCGGCGGTGGTACAACCAGGCGTGGATATCGGCGAGTTGCCTCACGCGCTCCCGGCGGCATTCCGCGACCGCAAAGGCGATCTGCATCGCCACGTCCGTTAGCCTGCTGGCGTCGATTTCGACCTCTTGGAGGGAGAGCAATGGCTCGCCGCGTTGCAGGCGCGCGCGCGCGTCCTCGGCCTTTGGGACGTCCGCTTCCTTTGGGACTTCCACGCGCGACTGGATTTGCAGCAGCTTGCAGCAGAGAGCGACAGTGTCTCGCCGCTCGGGCTGGTCCGTGGCTCCCTTCTTAAGGGCGGCAATGACGTCGCTGTAGCCGTTCATGTCAGTTTCCAGTTTATGTGTTTTGGCGGAAAAAGGAAAAAGGCGGCTCTTGCGCCCGCCTTCGCATTTCACGATTTCTTGATTCAGAACTTTGATTGCGGCGCGGGCTAGGCGGCCTTCATGAGGGCGGAGACGTTGCGACGCTGGACGGCGGCTATGCGAGCAATCTCGCCGGAGGCTACGGCTCGTTCAAACGCTTCGACGACTTCCGGCGAATAGCGTTTGCCCTTCGTCTCACGCAACTCGCGCATCGCCCGGGCCGGCGGCCAGGCGCCCTTGTACGGCCGCCGCGACGTCATGGCGTCGAAGCCATCGGCCACGGCGACGATCGTCGCGGCGAGAGGGATGTCGCTGCCCGAAAGGCCATCCGGGTAGCCCGTGCCGTCCCAGTTCTCGTGATGCGCGCGCGTGATTTGTCGCGCGGTCTCGAACCAGGGATCGCGTGGCAGTAGCTTCTCGCCCCAAACGGAGTGGCACCGCATAATCTGCCATTCGTCTTCCGTCAGAGGCCCCGGTTTCGTCAGGATGGCGTCCGGCACCCGGGTCTTCCCCAGGTCGTGCAGCAAGGCGGCCAGTCCTATTTCCTTCCCGACCTCAGGGCTTAACCCCATCTCCTGGGCAATCGCCTCGGAGTAGCCACGTATTCGGAAAAGGTGGTGCTCCGTGTACGGATCGCGCGCCTCGGCCGCCCGCGCCAGGAGGAGCGTGGTCTTCTCGTACGCATCCTGACGCTCTTGCTCCATGTTTCTGTGCTCGGTGATGTCTTCCAGCGTGCCAACCAGTCCCGTTCGCTCGCCCTCCGGCGACAGAACGGGAATAACGTGCACGCGGGCCCAGCGAGTTTCGCCGGTCGCGGTCGTGACGCGGAACTCTCGCGAGAGTTCGTAGACCGGCTTTTGGCCGGCTTCCTCATGCGCCCGCAGCGTCGGCTCGCGGTCCTCGGGATGCACAATCGTGTTCAGAGCGTCGGTTATCCTCTCGGGAATGCTTCTGCCGATGATTGCCTGCAGGCATTCGTTGACATAAGTCACTGTGTCTTCGCTGTCCACGAGGAAGATGCCGATGGGCGCGGAAGCGCTCAATGATCGGAATCTCGCCTCGCTCTGGCGCAATGCCTCCTGGGCCTGACGGCGCTCCGTGATATCTTCGATCGTGCCGACAAGGCCGGCAAAGCTCCCGTCCTTGGCGCGGATGTTCGTTGCCCGCGCGTACACCCAGCGTGTGACGCCGTAGGGGCTGAGCAGCCGCAGTTCCCGTGAGAACTCCTTGCGCTCTTTGATTGCTGCGATCACTCCGCCAATGACGTCGTCCCGGTCCTCGGGATGGATGACTTCGAACCAGTTGGCGTTGGGGTTTTCGACGAAGGAGAAGCCGGCTATTTCGCCAAAGTGTTCGTTTACGAATGTGACCTTGCCCGTGGGGTCTGACTGGAAGATACCGATAGGAGCCGAGGCGCCGAGCGAACGGAACCGCTCTTCGCTCTGACGCAGCGCATCTTCCGCCAGCTTGCGAACAGTGATGTCCTCCAGCGTGCCGACCCGGGCGCCATAGTTGCCGACGGCTGTGGAGCGGGCGCTAACCCAGCGCGTCTCTTCTTCACGCGTGATGATCCTGAAGTCCTCCGCGAACTCCTGCTTTTCGGTGGTTGCCTTCTCCTTCGCGGCGGTAACCCGTTCGCGGTCATCGGGGTGGACTACCCTCAGCCAGCCGAATCCAACAGACTCGTCGAAGGTTAGCCCGCAGATGGCGAGCATCCTCTCGTTGACATAGACCGTTCCGCCTTGCTCGTCGGTCAGGTATATGCCGACAGGCGCGGCGGCATTGAGCGAGCGGAACCGCTCCTCGCTCTCCCGCAGCGCCTCCTCCGACCGCAGGCGCTCCGTGACGTCGCGGGCCACGCCGAGCGCCGCCGGCCGACCGTCTCCGCGCGGCACTGCCGCCGCCGCGGACTCGACCTCGAAGAGCGTCCCATTCTTGCGGCGCAGCGTCAAGACGAGGGGCTCCGACTGCTGGCCCGTCGTCTCCAGCTCGCTTACGACGGCTGCGACGGGGCGGGAGTAGTCCTCGGCCCAGAGGTCCGCGAAGTTGAGCCGCGTCATCTCCTCGCGGGAATAGCCGAAGAGTTGCAGATAGCGGTCGTTGGCGTCGAGGAAGTGGCCTTTGAAGTCGTAAAGGTAGACCGCGTCAGGGGAGCGCTCGAACAACATGCGGTACCGCTGTTCGCTATCGCGTACCGCCTGCTCGCCCTGCTTGCGCTCAATGAATGACGCCGTGCTCTCCGCAGCGAGGTGCACCAGCCTGACGTCGTGGTCATGCCAGATGTGCGGGCCGCGCGTGTCGCCAAACGCCATGAAGCCGGCCAGCCGACCATGATTAGTGAACGGCACCGCAAGCAGCGAGCGCACTCGCATGTTCTGAAGCAGATCTCTTTCCGCCTCTGCCTCCGATGGCAACTGATGCAGGTCATGGAGGACAATGTCCTCGTTCCGCTCAAGCTTGCCGACCCACCAGCAATACGTCGCGGTGTCAAGCCCCTGGAAGCGGTCGCGAGTGGAGCGCCGGCCGGGAACGTTCCACTCGTGGGTGTTGTCCAGCCGCGTTCCGTCGCTGTTGAGCATGAAGACGTACGCGTGCTCGATGTCCACGGTCTCGCCGAGGATGCGCAGCGTGGCGATGAGCGCTCCATCGACGCTGTTCGCCGTCGCCAGCACCGTCGAGACCCGCGCGACCGCCGATTCCAGGCGGACTCGCTGCCGCATCTGCTCCGATACGCCGTTCAGTTTCCCCACCATCTCGTTGAAGTCGCTGGCGAGCGATGACACCTCCGTCGGCCCCGACACTTCGACGCGCGAGTCCATGTCGCCGGAGGCCACGGCTCTGACGCCTCGCTGAAGCGACGCGAGCGGCCCCACCACCAGGCGTAGGAAGCTGGTGACCACTGCTATCGCGAGGACGGCGCCCGCGACACCGATGATCGCGAGCATCCAGAGGTTCAGGTTCGCCTGATCGTTCGCGTGAGCCACCTCGGCGGAAACCGCGTTCTGTTCCGCCTGCGAAACCTCGGCCAGGTTGTCCAGAAGAAGGTTAGCTGCCGGCAAGAGCTTGGGCATCGATTCGGTCACGCTGATCTGAGGGGTTCCGGCGAGCGAGTCGATCATGTCGGTAAGCTGGCCCTCATATTCTTGGGCGCGGTCCAGGCTGGCAATTAGCGAGGGGTCGCCCTCTGCCTGAATGTTGTCGCGGGCCATCTGAAGAAAGGCTTGCCCCTGGGCTATGGCGTTGTAGTAGGAGTCGCTGAGGGGCTGGGGATCGCTGGATAACGCTGCGGTGGCGAAGAACATGCCGGCGGAGAAGAACTGGGCGCGCGCCTCCTCCAGGTCAAGGACGGTGGTAGTCTTCTGCTCCAGGGTCCGGTGCATGTTGCGATCGGCGCTCATGCGGACGACGCCGATGAGGGATACGGTGGCAAGCAGGCCAAGCAGGACTACGCTGGCAAGCAGCGAGCGTCCTCTGATGGTGCCGAACACGCACCTCCGAAACCACTTTGTGATTCTTGCCATGCCCGCCTTGATCGCTAGCAGTGAGCAGCGGCTGAAGGTTCCCTCGAAGGATTGTCGGACTCGCGGTCGCCGTTCGGTAGCCTTCCTGAGGGCAACCGGCGGGCAGCAAAGCGGGAAACAGAAGGCCGAACGTCGAAGAAGGAGTGACGAAGCTACTCGACGGGCCGCAGCAGAATGCGAGCATCGACGACGCAGCAGCCTTCTCCCGGCGACAGCACTTTCACTGGATTGAGGTCCATCTCGGCCAGCTCCGGCACGTCCTCAACCAGCGCCGAGACGCGCAGCAGGAGCTGTTCGAGGGCGGGAACGTCGGCCGGCGGCGAGCCGCGATAGCCCGTGAGCAGCGGATAGCCCTTCACGGCGCGCACCATCTCCCGCGCGTCGAGGTCGGTGAGCGGGTGGATGCGGAAGGCAACGTCTTTGATGAGCTCGACCTGGATGCCGCCGAGGCCGAACATGATCAGCGGCCCGAACGATGGGTCCTGCGTCAGCCCGACGATGACCTCGACGCCGCCCGGCACCATCTCTTGCACTGTTGCGCCCTCCATCGCCTCGAGCTGGCCGGCGGCGCGTAAGCGCTCCTGGATCTGCTCGAACGCGCGGCGCACTGCGTCCTCCGAGTCGATTCCGAGGATGACGCCGCCGACGTCCGTTTTGTGCGTGATCGTTGAAGATAGGAGCTTCACCGCGACGGGAAAGGCCATCGATTTCGCTGCCTCAGCCGCGTCGTCGGCCGTCCGTGCGATTCGCACTGCCGCGCTGCGGATGCCATACGCGTCGAGCAGCGCGACGCAGCCGTCCGGCGGCAGCCAAACGTTCTCCGCCTTATCGCCGGCGAGCACCCGCTCCACGATTTCCCGCGCCGCTTCCCGCTCGATCCCTTCGATCTTCGGGACCGCGCCCTTCGGCCGGCGACACCAGTCGGCGTAGTCCGCGGCGCGCGAGAGCGCCATCGCCGTCGCCTCCGGGAAGGCGAGCGAAGGGATGACGTAGTCGCCCGCCGCCAGCTCGTCCGGCGATCCGGCGGAGCTCATGAAGCAGGCAAGGATGGCCTTCTTGCCGCGGAAGTGGCGCGCCACCTCATGCACCTCTGCCGCGACTTCCTTCGGCATGCTCACCAGCGGCGCGATGTAGATGACGATGACCGCGTCGATGTCGTCCTGCTCGCAGAGTACGCGCAGCGTCCGCCCGAACTCGTGCGGCGAAGCCGAGGCGATGATGTCCACGGGGTTCGCCAGCCCGGCAGCGGCGGGCAGGAACATGCGCAGCGCCGCCTTGACCTCGTCCGACAGCGGCGGCACGCGCAGGCCGTAGCTTTCGCAGGCGTCGGCGGCAAGGATGGCCGGGCCGCCCGAGTTGGTGATGATGGCGACGTTCCGTCCCGACGGCAGCGGCTGGTGCGACAGCAGGTTCGCCACGTCGAAGAGCTGCTGGAGCGTGTCCATGCGGATGACGCCCGCCTGCCGGAAAAGGGCGTCGGCCGCCACGTCCAGCCCAGCCAGCGCACCGGTGTGCGACGACGCCGCTCGCGAACCGGCGCTGCTCCGGCCGCTCTTCAACGCCAGGATCGGCTTCGCGTTGGCGACGCGACGCGCCAGCCGGGCGAACTTGCGCGGGTTCCCGAACGATTCCAGGTACAGCAAGATGACCTCGGTCGAAGGGTCCTGCTCCCAGTACTGGATGAGGTCGTTGCTGGAGACGTCCGCTTTGTTGCCGACGCTGACGAACGTCGAAAGGCCAAGCTTCAGGCTGCGGGCGTAGTCGAGGAGCGCCAGACCGAGGGCGCCGCTCTGCGACAGAAGGGCGACGTTGCCACGCGGCGGGAACACCGGCGAGAAGGTGGCGTTCAGGGAGACCTCGGGATCGGTGTTGAGGACGCCCATGCAGTTCGGCCCCAGCATACGCATACCGTAGTTGCGCACTTTCGCCACGAGCGCCTCCTCGCGCTCCGCTCCCTCTGCTCCGGTCTCCCGGAAGCCGGCCGAGATGACGACGACGCCGCGCACGCCCTTGCGCCCGCACTGGTCCACGACGTCCAGCACCTGCTCGGCCGGCACGATGATGATGGCGAGGTCGACGTCGTCCGGGATGTCGAGGACGGAGGCGTAGGCGCGCACGGCCCCGACGGCGTTAGTCGTCGGGTTCACCGGGTAGGCGATGCCGTTGAAGCCGGTGTCGAGGACGTTGTTGAACAGCTCGGCGCCGATCGTGCCGCGATAGCGCGACGCCCCGATGACGGCGATCTTCGTTGGGTTAAAGAAGACCCGCACGGAGGCCGTTGCCGCCACCAGCTCGCGCTGCTCCCCCCGCTGCTCGACGATCTCCGTGTGCTCGATCGGAAAGACGACGTGGAAAGTGCCCTCCGCATACTGCGCGTCCACCGTGAAGCCGAAGTCCTGGAAGACCTCCATCATGTCGCGGTTCTCCGCCAGCACCTCCGCCTCGAAGACGCGGATGCCCTTCTCGCGGGCCGCTATCGCCAGGTGCTCCAGCAGGTGCGTCGAGATGCCGCGGCCCTGGTGGCTATCTTCAACCAGGAACGCCACTTCTGCGCGCTCGGGGTTCGCCAGCCGGGCGAAGCGGCCGATGGCGATGATCCGCTGGTCCGGCGGCTCGCCTAGTATGGCCACCAGCGCGAAGTTGTTCTCGTAGTCGATGTTGGTGTACGTCTCCGCTTCCGCCCGCGTCACCTCGGCGATGACGTGATGAAAGCGCATGTAGATCGTGCGCGGGCTGAGGCGGCTGAAGAGGAAGAGCCAGGCATCGGTGTCGTCGGAACGGATCGGGCGGAGGCGCACTTTGGAGCCGTCGCGCAGCAGCACCTCCGCCTGGTAGTTGCGCAGATCGCGGACTCGTTGTTGCATGGCTATCCCTGCCTTTCGCCCTTTACTATCGATTATACTGCCGTCCATGCGTCCGTTGGCGTATGCCGCGCGGTTCAGCTTGACACTTACCCGACCGTAAACGTATTTAAGAGCACAGGTGCGCCCGGAAAACGAACGCGGCGCGCGAATTAGAGAGGAATACGGAATGCTTGACCAGGTCGATGTCGGCGTTGTCGATTTCAAGAGCTACGAGCCGTACACCGCGCCGGAGATGACGAAGGAGATCCGCGCGCTCGCCGCTCAGTTGAAGGGCGCGCGCCTGCTGCACGTCAACGCGACGCCTTACGGCGGCGGCGTTTCCGAGCTGCTGCGGGCCGTCATTCCTATCTACCGCGGCCTCGGCATAAACGCCGACTGGAAGTGCATCTACGGCGACCCCCAGTTCTTCGCGATAACGAAGGCCTTCCACAACGCCTTGCAGGGCGCCCCGGAAGAGCTGACCCGTCTGGCCGGCGAGACCTACCTGATGTACAACAAGCTCAACGCCGACCTGCTGGACGAAGAGTACGATTTCGTCGTCATCCACGACCCGCAGCCGCTGGCGATCCGCCACTTCAAGGGCCGCAACAGCTCCAAGTGGATCTGGCGCTGCCACATCGACACATCGAGCCCGAACGAAGAGGTCCTGGCCTTCATGGCCCGCTACTTCGTCGAGTACGACGCCCTGGTCTTCACGATGCAGCGCTTCGTGCCGCCGGGTGTCGAGCACAAGAAGCTCGCCATCATCCCGCCGGCCATCGACCCGCTGAGCCCCAAGAACCTCGAGCTGCCCGACGACCTCTGCCGCGAGATGCTGGTCTGGCTCGGCGTCAACCCCGACAAGCCGCTGATGACCCAGGTCTCCCGCTTCGACCCGTGGAAGGACCCCTTCGGCGTTATCGAAGTCTATCGCAAGGTGCGGGAGGACGTGCCCGGCCTCCAACTCGCCCTGCTCGGCTCCATGGCCCTCGATGACCCGGAAGGCTGGGGAATCTACAACGAAGTCGTCGCGGAGACGAAGAACGATCTCGACATCCACGTCCGCACCAACCTGGTGGGCGTCAGCAACATGGAGGTCAACGCCTTCCAGCGCAAATCCGACGTCATCATCCAGAAGTCGATCCGCGAGGGCTTTGGGCTGATCATCTCCGAGAGCCTGTGGAAGGGGACAGCGGTCGTCGCCAACCGCGCCGGCGGCATTCCGCTGCAGATGGAGGACGGCATCGGCGGCTTCCTTGTCGACAGCACGGAGCAGTGCGCCGAGAAGGCCCTCTACCTCTTGCGTCACCCCGCGGAGGCGAAGAAAATGGGAAAGCTGGGCCAGCAACGCGTTCGCGAGCGATTCCTGACGCCGCGCCTGGTCCGCGACTGGCTGCGGCTCCTCAGCGAGCTCTAGCTCCGACCACGATCTCCACAGCCGAAAGGACTTCGGCCGACGGCATGAAGCGTATTGCCATTCTGGCGAGCGGCGGCGACGCGCCCGGCATGAACGCCTGCGTTCGCGCCGTCGTGCGCGCGGGCTCCCATCGCGGTCTTGAGACGCTTGGCGTCAAAGACGGCTACAGCGGCCTCGTCAACCGTCAGCTCATCATCCTGCACCGCCACGACGTCAGCAACATCATCCAGCGCGGCGGCGTCTTCCTCGGCTCCCTCCGCTGCGAGGAGTTCTACACGCCGGAAGGGCGGGCCCACGGCGCCGAGGTTCTGCGCGCCTTCAACGTCGACGGCCTCGTAGCCATCGGCGGCGACGGCACGCTGCGGGGCGCCCGCGCGCTTTCCGCCGAGCACGGCATCGCTACCGTGCTTGTGCCGGCAACCATCGACAACGACGCGCCCGGCACCGACTGGTGCATCGGCTTCGATACCGCCGTCAATACCGCCGTCGACGCCGTGGACCGGCTGCGCGACACCGCGGAGGCGACGGAAAAGGTCTTCTTCGTCGAGGTCATGGGGCGCGAGAGCGGCGCCCTGGCGCTTCATACCGGCGTTGCCGCCGGCGCCGATGCCATCCTGGTGCCCGAGATCGAGACGAACGTCGAAGAGCTCGCCGAACTGCTGAACCGCGCCATACTTCGCCGCTCTCGTAGCCTGATCGTCGTCGTCGCCGAGGGCGAGACCGCCGGGGGCGCCTTCGCCATCGCCGAGCGGGTGCGACCGCACATCAAGTTCGACTACCGGGTGACGGTACTGGGCCACATCCAGCGCGGCGGCACGCCCAGCGCCCGCGACCGCCTGCTGGCCTCGCAACTGGGCATCGCGGCGGTTCAGGCGCTGATGGAGGGGAAGACCGGCCACGTCGTCGGCGAGCTGTGCGGCGAGGTGCGCGCAACGCCATTCGGCGAGCTGACGACGGACAAGCGGCTGGCGCCGCTCTCGCTCCTTCAGCTCCTTCCCGACCTCTTCTAAGAACCGTCACAACGTCATCGCAAGCCAGGCCTTCTAGCCTGGCCATGAATCCAGATGCCGGGGCTGGAAAGCCTCGGCTACGGTGTTACGTTCATACGACGTGCTGGTCGATGAGCTGGCGGGCAGCGGCAAGCGCCAGCATGTCGTTGGCGCCGTCCTCGATCATCGCCGAGCGGGCGTCGCGGAACAGCTTCTCGACGAGGCAGCCCTTCGACAGCCCCAGGCCGCCGAATAGCTGGACGGCGTCGCTCGCAACCTGGAAAGCGACCTCGGTGCAATAGACCTTGGCGGCGATGCCCAGGTGCGCGAGCGGGAGCATTGCCGTCGCGTTGTAGGTGAGGACCGCCCGCGAAAGCTGTCTCGCCGACTCCACCTTCACGAACATGTCGAAGAGCTTGCGCTGCACAAGCTGATGCTCGCATAGGAGCTTGCCGCCCTGCACGCGCTGCTTGCAGTAGGCCATCGCCTCCTCGTAAGCGGCACGCGCCAGGCCGGCGAAGCAGGCGCCGATGCCGCCGTTCGCCGTCGCCAGGATCAGATCGGCGGCCAGGCCGTACATCTCCGGCTGCACCAGGACGTAATCGTTGGGGATGCGCACGTCGTCAAAGAAGAGCTCGCCCTGGTTGAGGGCGCGTTGCCCCAGCTTGTTAAGCGGCTTCCCCCGCGAGACGCCGGGAAGGTCCAGCGGGACCATCGCGACGGCGCTCCCCATCGCTCCCTTCGAGCGGTCGACGGCGAAGTGGACCATTGCGTGCGATGCAATCGTGCCGTTCGAGACCCAGGCGGCCTTCGCGCCGCTGATCAGCCAGTCGTCGCCATCGCGGCGGCCGCGGGTGTCGAGGGCCGTGCGCTCATCGTTGATATCGCCGACGCGGGCGGCCAGGGTGTCGGAGCCGTGTTCCGGTTCGGTGATGGCCCAGCAGCCGATTACCTTCGCCGCCCGGTCCTTTACATAAGGCATGACGATCTCATCCATGAGCCGCTGGTTGCCGCTTATCTGCGCCGAGAGGAGCGCGGTGCTGAAGGGCAGGGCGGAAGCGCCCAGGGATACGGCGATGTCGGCGGCGCCCCAGCCCATCTCTTCGGCGACGATCTGGGAGTCCAGGCCCTTCATGTCGGCGCCGCCCAGGTCTTCGGGCATCGCCATGAGGTGGCGCTCAAGCTCGTAGTGCTTGCGGTATACGTCCCATAGTGGCGACCCGGCGTCGATGACCGCCTGCGGGTCCGCCAGCGTGTCGAGCTCGATGCTGGCCGGTCTGGCTATCTCCGCCGCGAACCGGTGCATCTCCTGCTTGAGGCTCTGCTGCATGTCCGTCAGTTGGGGGTTGAGGTCGAGATAGGCGCTCACGTTTCGCTCCTTTGTCCGGGCGGTTATTGCCTTGCGATGGCCGGATGATTGCACAGACCGCGTTCGCGGGCAAGCATCGACAGGGCGGCGCGAAGTTGCTTCCTGCCGCGACCGGTACTAGAGTTGACGTATCGTTATGGTGTCCTTGACAGCCACTAGCGCTAGGAGGAAGAACCAATGGCAATGGTAAGCTCCGCGGAATACCGGCAGCGACTGCTGAAGCTGCGTCCCAACGTCTACATCGACGGCGAGGTTGTCGGAAGGGACGACCCCCGGCTCGAGCCCGGCACCAACGTCATCGCGCAGACCTTTGACGTGGCGGCGGAGCCGGAGTACGAGGGCGTGATGACGGCGACTTCCCACCTCACCGGCGAGAAGATAAACCGCTTCACCAACATCCACCGTAGCGTGGAAGACCTGCTGAACAAGCAGAAGATGACGCGGCTTTTCTGTCAGAAGCTGGGCGGCTGCGTCCAGCGCTGCATGGGAATCGATGCCACGAACGCGCTGTCCGTCACGACCTACGATGTGGACCAGAAGTACGGCACGGAGTACAAGAAGCGTTTCATCAACTGGCTGACGAACTTTCAGAAGAAGGACCTCGTCGGCAACTGCGCCCAGACCGACGTGAAGGGCGACCGCAGCAAGCGACCGCACGAGCAGGTCGACCCGGACCTGTACCTGCGCGTCGTGGAAAAGAAGTCCGACGGCATCGTCGTGCGCGGCGCCAAGGCGCACAACACCTGCGCGCCGTACGTCGACGAGATTATCGCCGTGCCGACGCGCTACCTGACGCCGGACGAGGGCGACTGGGCGGTCGCCTTCGCCATCCCCGCCGACTGGGAGGGCGTTCACCTGTCATGTCGCATCGCCTCGCCGCGGCCGCGCAAGCGACTCGATGCGCCCCACGCGCACTACGGCGACGTGGAGTCGTTCACGATCTTCGACGACGTGTTCGTGCCCTGGGAGCGCGTCTTCCTCTGCGGCGAGAGCGAGTTCGGCGGGCAGCTTGCCCTTCTTTTCGCGCTCTACCACCGTCACAGCTACTGCGGCTGCAAGCCGGCCGTTACCGACATCATGATGGGCGCGACGGCGCTGGCGGCCGAGTACAACGGCGTCCCGAACGCCCAGCACGTGAAAGGCAAGCTGGCGGAGCTAATCTCGGTAGCGGAGCTCGTGTACGCCGCGGGCATCGCAGCCGCGGTGACCGGCAAGGCGGCGCCTTCAGGGACATACGTGCCGGACGTCATCTACGCCAACGTCGGCCGGCGTCATGCCGGGCTGCACATCTACCAGGAGCACGAGACGGTGGCGGACGTCGGCGGCGGGCTGATCGCGACGCTTCCCACCGAGGGCGACTTCTACAACGAGGTAACCGGTCCGCTGCTCAACAAGTACATCATGCGGAACCCCAAGGTATCCGCCGAAGACCAGCACCGCCTCTTCCGCCTGATGGGCGACCTCGTTTGCTCGGGCCTCGGCGGCGTGCAACAGATAGCGGGCATTCACGGCGGCGGTTCGCCCGTCATGGAGGAGATCGCCATTCTCGGCGGCTACGATATGGAGGCGAAGAAGGCGCTCGTCAAGTACCTGGCGGGAATCAAAGACTAAGCCTCAAGGCCGGTTCTCTACGTCGTTTCTGAGGTGAGGCGCTCTTCCGAAAGAGGAGCGCCTCTGCTTCATTACCGCGTCACCAGCACCGCCGCCAGCACGAACACCGCCAGCCCCACTCGATAGGCCACGAACGGGTAGAAGGTGTGCGACCGCAGGAAGCGCAGCAGGAAACCTATCGTCACGTAGCCCACCAGCGCCGCCATAACGAAGCCGACGATGAAGAACCTCAGGTCTTCCATGCCCAACGTACCGCGATGCGCTTCCTTCAACGCGTCGTAGACGCCCTTTGCGCCGGCCCCGGCGACGATCGGCGCCGACAGCAGGAACGCGAACGTCGCTGCCTGCGCGCGGTCCAGGTTAGCGAACATCCCGGCCGACATCGTGATGCCCGAACGCGAGACGCCCGGAATGACCGCAATCGCCTGCGCTATGCCGACGAACAAAGCCTCCTTCGGGCCCAGTTGCGTCGCCCGCAGCCTCCTGGTGCCCCAGACCTCCGCCATCACCAGCACGCCGGCGAAGATGATGAGAAAGACTGCAATCGTGATCGGTTGACTTAGCTTGTTCTCGATCGTGCTCTCGAAGAAGAAGCCGACGAATCCGCCGGGCACCGTCGCCAGGGCGATGAGCCAGGCGAGGCGCGAATCGGTCGTCAGGTCCCAGTGGCGCGCGCGGATGCTTTCTAGCCAGGCTGTCACCAGCCGCACAATCGTCGCCCAGAAGAAGACGAGGATGGCAAGAAGTGTTCCCAGGTGCAGCGCGGCGTCAAAGGGCAACCCCAGACGGCTCTCCGGCAGGTGCATTGCGTTCTCCAGCAGATCGAGGTGTCCGGTGGAAGAAATGGGCAGGAACTCCGTCAGCCCCTGCACGATTCCCAGGATTGCGGCCTTGAGCAAGTCCGGCATAATGCCTCCGAGAAAACCGAAAACTTGGCGTTAGGTTCGTGTCGACCGCAGCCGCTGCGTCAGGTCGGGCAGCGCTTCGCCGGCGGGCGCTCGCAGAACGACCTGGCAGTACGGCGAAAGGGGCGTTTCCTCCGGATTGACCTCGATAAGCATGGCGCCGGCCCGCAGGGCGATCAGCGGGAACTCCGCCGCCGGATACACCACCGCCGACGTTCCGACGAGCAGCATGCAGTCGCAGAGCTCCGTGTGGTTGTAGCAGGAGCGCAGCGCGTCCACCGGTATCGGCTCGCCGAACATGACAGTGTCGGTCTTCAGGACGCCGCGGCAGGTCGGGCAGAGCGGCGGCACTTCCTCAAGAGGAAAGCCCTCGAGCGGATAGCGCGCGTTGCACTCGACGCAGCGCAGCTTGAAGCGATTGCCGTGGATCTCCGTGATCGCGGTGCTGCCGGCTTCCTGGTGCAGGTTGTCGATGTTCTGGGTGATGATGTGTTGCAGAAAGCCCAGCCGCTCCATCTCCGCCATCGCCTGGTGGGCGGCGTTGGGCTTTGCTTCGTCGAGCGTCTTCATGAACTCCGCCAGGTCGTCGCGGTTAGACAGGCGCTCTTCCCACCAGCCCTTCGGGTCGTCCATGAAGCGCTGGTAGCCGCTCATCGCCGGCTCGCCGATCTTCGTCCAGATGCCGCCGGGGCCGCGGAAGGGCGGGATGCCGCTTTCCACGGAAATGCCGGCGCCGACGAGCGCGACGACGTAGTTTGACAGCGCTACAAAACGCGCGGCGTCGTTCAGCCCTGCATCGAGCTCGTTGCTTGTGGACATAACTCTGAAGCCCTTTAGCCCATCATAACGCTCGCGAGGGTCGCTTCTCAAGCAGCGCCGCCCCCGATATCTGTTTATCCTCGCACCGCACCCACGCGCATCGGATGGACTTCGTAGCTGCCGAGCCCGGCTTTCGTCACCGGATCGCCGGCGATGAGCCCGAGCACCTCGTCCTCGGACTTCGCCTCGACGACGGCCATGCCGAAGACGCCGTTCGGGTCCATGACCGGCCCGAAGACGACGACCTTGCCTTTCTCGGTCCAGCCCCGCCAGTAGGCTGCGTGCTCCGCCATGACGGCGCGTTCCGCCTCCGTGATGTCGACTGGGAAAGTCGGCCGCGGCGGGTTGAGCTTGAGGAAAAAGAACTGCGTATTCGGGTCTCCGCCCACCGGCTATTTCCAGCCGCTGCGGGCGCCGGCGGTCATCGCCAGCGGGCCAACCGGCCAGTTGAAGCCGTAAACCATCGCCTTGTTGATGTCGTCCTCTGACGCGACGCCCTCCTCCAGTATCTTTCGGGCTTCCGCCACGGCCGCGTAATAGATGCGGTTGGCGACGAAGCCGTACTTTCCCGGCGCATCCTTCACCCGAATCGGTACCTTTCCCGCCTTCTCGGCGACCGCCTCCAGCCGCCGCACCGTCTCCTCCGACGTCCCGGGCCCGTGAATGACTTCGACGAGCTTCATCGCCGGCACAGGGCTGAACCAGTGCATGCCGGCGAAGCGCTCCTTCCGCGAGACCGCCGGGCTCAGGTCGGCGAGGGCGAAGCCCGACGTGTTGGTGGCGATTATTGCGCCCGGCCGGACGAGGGCGTCAAGCTCGGCGAAGACCTTACGCTTAAGATCGAGGTTCTCGGGTACCGCTTCGATCAGCAGGTCGACGTCGCGCAGGTCGCCCATCTCCGTCGTGAAGGCGATCCGGCCGAGCGCCGCCTCCATCTCGGCATCGGTCAGCTTGCCGCGCTGCACCCCGGCCCGCAGCCCGAACCGGCCATCGACAACCGTCTCGCGCGTCTTGTCGAGCAGCTCCGGCGTCAGGTCGCGCAGGACGACTCGATAGCCGGCAACCGCCACCACTTGAGCTATGCCGCCGCCCATTACGCCGCCGCCGAGCATGCCGACCGTCGTTATCTCATCTGATGCCATGTCTCTCTCCTTCGACGGCGCGCGCCGTCGTTCTCCTAGCTGCACATTCGCCTTACGATCTCGTATAGCATCCGGACGCCCGTCGCCAGCTTTTCGACCGGGATTCGCTCGTCGTTGCCGTGCATCGTTGCAAGCTCCGCCGGTTCGAGGACGCAGGGAACGAAGCCGTACGCCGTGACGTCGCGCCGCCGGAAAGCGCGCGAATCGGTGAAGCCTGTCGCAATCGATGGCACGACGACCGCATCCGGCATCGTCTCGCGCGTCACCGTTTCGATGGTCCGGAACAGCTCCGTCTCCGCCGGCGAGATCGGCGTGTGCGACTCCATCATCTGCTCGATCTTCACCTGCGGGTCGCCAATCACCGCCTTCACCTGCTCGATGAACGCTGCCGGCTCGTGGCCCGGCAGCAGCCGGCAGTCCAGTGACGCTTCGGCGACGGAGGGGATTACGTTGGTCTTGGTGCCGGCTTTGAACTCGGTTGCGCTTATCGTGTCGGTGAGGAGCGCCGCCAGCAGCGGGTTGCTCTCCGCTTGTCGGGCCAGCGCCGCTTGCGATATCTCTTCGTGGAAGATGCCGGCGTCGCGCAGGCGCTCAAGTGACGTCCGCACCTCCGGCAGCAGCGAAACCGGCCGTCGCCACGACTGGACGGCGTAGAGGGCGCGCACCAGCCTCTCCAGGCAGTTGTCCGCGTGCGGCACCGAGCCGTGGCCGGGCGCGCCGTGGGCGACGAGCCGCAGCCAGAGCGGCCCCTTTTCGCCAACAGAGAGCGAGAAGACGGGGCGCCGCACCCCGAACGTCTCCGTGCTGCCGTAGCCGCCCTCGTTGATCACGTACTCGGCGTCGAACAGCTCCGGATGATTGGCGTCCAGCCAGTCGATGCCGCGGATGCCGCCCTGCTCTTCGTCGGCGCAGGCAAGGAAAACGATGTCGCGCTTGAGCCGCAGCCCCTGTCGCTTCAGGAGAAGCAGCGTCATCAGTTCCATGACGCTCATTGACTTCATGTCGAGCGCGCCGCGACCCCAGATCACGCCGTCCTTTACGACGCCCGCGTACGGGTCGACCTGCCAGAAATCGCGCTCCGCCGGGACGACGTCGATGTGGTTGAGGAGGACGAGCGGCCGCTTGGAGCCGTCGCCATGAAGCCGGGCTGCCAGGTTAGCGCGCTCCGGCTCCGACGCGTACCTCTCGCTGGCGATGCCGTCGGCTTGTAGCACGCCCGCGAGGAAGCCGGCGCCGGCGCGCTCGTTGCCGGGTGGGTTGCTCGTGTCGATGGCGATGTAGCGGCAGAGCAGGTCCGTCGCCTCGCGGGTCACGTCGTTCCAGTCGATCGTCGGGTTGCTCATGCCGTCTCAATCGTGCGTCGAATTCGAGCGCATCATAACGCGTGCGACGCTAAGGCTGTAGCAGGCGCTGGCCTTCGAGGATGTCCGCAAACCCTCTTGACAACGACGCCATATCTAGCTAGGCTATATATCTAGCGAGCCTAGCCATTGAAAGGCGGCAGAAAGAAGACGTGGAAGCGCGAAGCAACGACTACTGGGAGATGCTCATCAACCGCAGCGTGCAGCGGTTCTTCCTCCTCTTCGCTCTGCACGAGCGGCCGCGCCACGGCTACGAGCTGGCCCGCGCCATCCGCGAGGCCTGCGCCGGCTGCTGCGATCCCACCGATGCGATGATCTACCCCGCTCTGCGCGAGCTCGTCGACGGCGGCTACGTCGATTGCCGCGACGAGGTCGTCGGCGGGCGAACGCGGAAGGTCTGCCGACTCACGGACAAGGGCGAGGAAGCGTATCGAGCGGCCGCGACGGCCTGGCAGCACATGCTGTCGCCGCTCAATCGCGCCATCGACGCCGCGCTCGAACCAACCTCGGTATCTGTACGTAAGGGACACACGCCTCAGGAGGAGAACTGACATGCCCGAGAGCAACGCCGAAGACATCAAGCAAGCGGTCCTGAGCCGCTATAGCCTGCACGCCCAGCGACGCCTGGCGACGCTCCAGGAGACCGGCGCGTCGTCCTGCTGCGGCACGCCGGCCGCTTCCGAAGCGAGTTCCTGCTGCTGCGGGGAAACCGAGAATCTCGACGCCCTGGCGGACGCCAACATCGCCGGGATGCTCTATTCCGCGGAAGAGCTGCGCGATCTGCCGGAAGACGTGCTCACTTCGCTTGGCTGCGGCAATCCGACCGCCATCGCCGGCCTGCGGGAAGGCGAATCGGTGCTGGACCTGGGCAGCGGCGGCGGTCTCGACTGCTTTCTCGCCGCGGGCAAGGTTGGCGTCAAGGGCAAGGTCGTCGGCCTCGATATGAGCGCCGACATGATCCAGCTCGCCCGTCGCAACACCGGCCGCATCGGCGTGGAGAACGTGCGCTTCCGCCTCGGCGAGATGGAGGACATGCCGTTCGACGACGCGGCTTTCGACGTCATCATCTCCAACTGCGTCATCAACCTCTCGCCGGACAAGGACGCGGTCTTCGACGAGGCGCACCGCGTGCTGAAGCCCGGCGGACGGCTGCGCGCTTCGGACATCGTCTGGGCGCGGGAGCCGACGGAGCAGCAACGCGCAGACCTGGCGAGCTGGACCGCCTGCGTCGCCGGCGCTCTCACCGAGGCCGACTACGTGGGAAAGCTGAGGGCCGCCGGCTTCGAGGACATCCGCGTAGAGCCGAAGGAAGGGAC
>JBEKXP010000011.1:0-25435 GCA_049511815.1 Dehalococcoidia bacterium | reverse complement strand
GTCCGCTCAGGGAGAGCACCGCGGATAATCCAGTAGACGAGCATCAGCCCGACGAGGAGCACCGCCTCGAAAAAGAAGAGGCGCAACTCGCGAAGGGCCTTCTTAACCTTCGTCCTAGTGGACGGCGTCATTGCGGGGCTTGCCTTCAATCCTCAGGCGATTGCAGATCTTCGTCCCTGACTTTACTATTGGATTGTAGCACACAACTCAGCCGACACAAGGCTTTCTTCCATCCCACCACAGCCGTTGCTGTTCTGCCCTGAAAGGAGCCCCATGCGAATCAGCACTCAGACCGGTCATCTTCACGAATCCTCTGCCGGAGGTCTGCTCGTTGCCATCTTCGAAGGCGCCGGACCGCTCGAGGGCGTTGCCGCCGATCTCGACGCCGCGCTCGGCGGGATGATTTCGCAGCTAGCGCACGAAGGCGAAGTCAAAGGGAAAAGGAACGAGACGACTCTCGTCCACACGCTTGGCCGCCTCCCGTCGCCGCGCGTTCTGATCGTCGGCCTGGGCAAACGGGACGCCTTTGACGGCCGCATACTGCGCAACGCGCTCGCCGTCGGCGCCCGGCAGCTTCGACGCGTTGGTGCGGGATCCGCTGCCGTCGCCGTAGACCCGCTTCTCGGCGGCGACGTCGGCGCGACAGCGCAGGCGATCGTCGAAGGGATGACGCTTGGCCTCTACACCTTCGCTCTTCACAAGAAACGGCCGGAAGACGAACGAGAGCTGCTTGAAGTAGCGCTCTTGGTCGCGGACGCGTCGCGAGAGGAGGCGGCGCGACGGGGGGCCGAGCGCGGCCGCATCGCTGCCGACGCGACGAACTGGGTGCGCGATCTGGCGAATGAGCCCGCCAACTTCATGACTCCGTCCGACCTGGCGGACCGCGCGCAACAGGTTGCGGAAGAGCTGGACCTGGAGTGCGAGGTTTTCGAGCGGCCGGAGATCGAGGAGATGGGCATGGGCGCGTTCCTGGGGGTCGCGCAGGGGAGCCGCCAACCGCCGAAGCTAATCGTGCTTCGCTATCAGGGAGGCGCGCCGGACGCTCCAACGCTCGGGCTGGTCGGCAAGGGCATCACTTTCGACAGCGGCGGGATCTCTATAAAGCCTTCGCAGGGCATGCAGGAGATGAAGAGCGACATGACCGGCGGCGCCGAAGCGATCGCTACGGTCCGCGCGCTGGCCCAGTTGAAGGCGAAGCTGAACGTCACGGCCATTGTGCCGGCAACGGAGAACATGCCCGGCGGTAGCGCTCAGCGTCCCGGCGACGTCGTACGGGCGATGAACGGCACGACAATCGAGGTCGTGAACACGGATGCGGAAGGCCGCCTCATCCTCGCCGACGCTCTCTGCTATGCCGGTCGCCTCGGCCTATCGCCGATCATCGACGTGGCCACACTTACCGGCGCCATGGCCGTCACCCTGGGCAACGTGGCCTTTGGCGCGATGACGAACAACGAAGGGCTCTTCGCCAGGATCAACGAGGCAGCGGAGGCTGCCGGCGAGCGCGTCTGGGAGCTGCCTCTGTTCGAGGAGTACCGCGAGAAGCTGGACAGCGAGGTCGCCGACATCAAGAACATCAGCGGCGGGGGCGCCAGCTCGATAATCGGTGGCTTCTTTCTGAAAGAGTTCGTCGGCGACGTGCCCTGGGCGCACCTAGACATCGCCAGCGTAGACCAGCGCGACGAAGTGAAGGGCATCTTCCTCAAGGGCGCCAGCGGCACCAGCGTCCGGACGCTGATCGCGCTTGCCCTTAGCCTGGCGGAACAACCTATCTCCGGCTGAAGCTACCGCTTGGTGCTCGGCGGCGCCCACGCTCTCGAGATGAACCTGTCGACCTCGATAGCGGGCAGCGTAATGACGCTCAGCGTCCCGCGGGCGCTGAGTTCGATGGAGATGCTCATGACCGCCTCGTTGCTATCTGCCTCGATGATTGTCACAAAGTCGTAGGGGCCAAGCGTGGCGTACTGCGCGACGATCTTGCCCCCCATCGACACGATCTCCTTGTTGACCTCTCGAACGCGCTCGGGGCGGCTCTTGATCGTCTTGCGTCCCTGTTCCGTCAGGTTGGTGAGGGAAACGTATAGCGGCATGGGGTCTCTCCTTCCCGTTGGTTTGATGGGAACATGATAGCACGGGCACACACTTGTGAGTCCCCCGACGGCTGCTACTGGTCGCGCGGCGGCAGCGGCAGCGTTACCCAGTCCGGAATCCGCACGTCCGATGGAGCGTCATACTGGGGGATATACGGCTTGACGTCGAGGATGGGCGTGCCGTTGATCGCATCAAGCCCCCGCACGCGCAGCACGTTGCGGCGTCGCTTGACCAGCGGAACGATCGTCGCGCCGATGGGATTCGGGCGGTGCTGCGTGCGCGTCGCCAGGACGCCCTGCAGGGGGTAGCGCTCGTCGCCGCGCGGGTGGCACTGCGTTCGGCCGCGCTCCTCGTCGGAGACGCGGTGCAGGTAAAATAGCACGACCACGTGGGAGTACGCCTCGATGCCGTTCAGGGCATCGGTGAGCTCCTTGCGAAGTATGATATCGGAAGAGACGTTGACCCACTCCTGCCGGTATGGATCTCGCACGCCGTTCCGCACCATGCCGATCGGCTTCAGGCTCACCGGCTCCACCGGAATCAACTGCTCGGGTAGAACGCCGATGCGGCCGAGGAAGCGCTGCAGCCGACTACGAATGGTCATCCCTTTCCCCGTGTTTCGACGTCGAATCGCATGGGTTTGAGGCAGGCAAAGCTTAGCACAGCCGGGCAGGCGGGCCAAGGCGAATCCGACCACTGCGAGGGCAACGGCATTCGGCTTTCTTCGCGGTATTCTTCAGAATAACGCGCGACGCAGGTGGATATCATCGAGCGTATAATGGGTTTAGGGTGGCGTAGCGACCTGTTTTCTGCCCCGGGCTCGACGATTCATAGGTCCTCGTTTGCTTTCCTGCCGGGAAAGGGGGTGATAATCCGCACACTTCCATCCGTTCCGCAACACGATGAGGCGTAGGAACGATAGTGTATGGAGGCAATGAGATGAAGTTCAAACTGTTTGGCCTGGCCGCTGCCGCTCTAATGATAGGCCTTCTCTTCCAGGCATCAGCGCCAGCGCAGGCCGCTCACAAGAGTCACGCTCCCGGCAACCCAATGATCTTCGTACACGGTGGTTCCGGGTCGGGCGCCCAATGGGAATCGCAGTCCCAGCGCTTTGAGAGCAACGGCTATCCCGCGAACTACGTCAACGTGCTCGAGTACGACTCAGCGTCTCTGTTTAACCTCATCACGCACCAGGTGAACACGCCTCTGCTCCTGCAGATCTGGGGGAATCTCGATCAGCTCATCGACTCCACGTTGGCGCAGACGGGCGCAACGCAGGTTGACCTTCTCGGCCACTCTCTCGGCACGTTGGTGTTGCAAGGATACCTGACCAGCTCGCCAACTCGCGCCGCGAAAGTCGGCCACTACGTGAACATCGACGGCCAAGGAGCCCCAGCGCCTCCGGGAGGCGTGCCCACGCTGGCTCTCGTCGCTGGACTGGGGCTTGGCAGCCCGATAACCGGGGCGACAAACGTCACTATTCCCAACCAGACCCACGTTGAATGTGCCACCTCGCCGGAGTCCTTCGCCGTGATCTACAAGTTCTTCACGGGCAAGGACCCGGCGACAAGCGAGATCATTCCCGAGTTCCCGCTCTTCATCAAGCTCTCCGGCAGGGCCGTCTTCTTCCCGTCGAATGCCGGCGTGCCTGACGGCACGGTCCAAGTCTGGCCCGTCGACGGAAAGACCGGCATGCGACTTACCAAGAAGCCGGTCGCTACGTTCCCGCTTAGCGGCGACGGCTCGTGGGGCCCGGTCTACGCCATCGGTGGCTTGCATTACGAGTTCGCCGTCGTCCGCGCGGGCCAGTTCACCCACCACTTCTACTACGAGCCGTTCCTGCGAGACGACCACCTGATCCGTCTGCAGACAGAGCCGCCGAACACCGGCCTCGGCTTGATCACGGACATGAGTCCCAATCAGACGGACCTGATCATCATCAGGTACAAGGAGCTCTGGGGCGATCAGGGCGCCAACAATGACGTGCTCACCGTCGACGGCAGCAACGTGATCAGCCCTGCAACGCACCCGCTTGCCCGCTTCATAAACGGGACCTTCGTCTTCGACAAGGGTTCAGACAAGGTGAGCCATCTCGGCGTGGTGGTCCCTCCCTTCAACCTGATTACTTTCCTGACAGCAGTCGACCTCTACATCGCGGCCGCCACCCCTCCGAACGCGACCGTGTCGTCTGTCCTTACACCACGAGACGCCGGTGGCAAGACCGATGTGATAAACGTGCCGAACTGGGCATCGACGACCGACAGGGTGACGCTCCAGTTCCGCGATTTCAGTCAGGACATCAACTCCTGGTTGGATTACGTGAAGTCACTTCTGAGGTGACAGCAGCTCGCCAGAAGAACTCGCTCTTTGCTTGGAACAGAGAGCCTTCCGAAGACGGGAGGCTCTCTCCTTTTCTCCGGCAACAGATCCCGCGCGTTTGGAAGCGAGCACCCTTCATTGACGGCTGATCACGGCTGTGCTACTTTTCGGTCGAGAATGCCGAGAATCCCCTTCCTCCCAAAGAACGAACGCTTCTACGTTCTCCTCCACGACGGCGCCCGCAACGTCAGCGACGCGGCGGAATGCCTCTGCGATCTCGTGAATCACTACGAGAATCTCGACATGAAGAGCGACCACATCACGGAGCTCGAGCACAACGGCGACACGATCACGCACGACATCATCAACCTCCTCCACAAGACGTTCGTCACGCCGATCGAGCGGGAGGACATCGCCCTGCTGGCGCAGCGCATGGACGACGTGATGGACTACATCGAGGGCGCGGCTACGGCGATGCGGATCTATAAGATCGCGCAGCCAACGGAGCGCAGCCGCGAGATGGCCGATGTCGTGCGGCTAATGACTGTCAAGCTGGAGCAGGCGATCTCGCATCTACGGGACCACAAGAGACTGCGCGACATCCTCCCCTACTGCGTCGAGGTCAACCGGCTGGAGAACGTGGCCGACGATCTCTACCGCAAGGCCATCGCGGAGCTGTTCGACGACGAGGCGAGCGCGGCGGAGATCATCAAGTGGCGCGAGGTCTACGAGCAGCTAGAGGAGGCGACGGACGGCGCGGAAGACGTGGCCAACGTTCTGGAAGGCATCGTATTGAGGCACGCTTAGAGTGAGGATATCGTCTAAGCCGTCGGACGGGCCCCACGGGGCTCGTTTTTTCTGCGCGGACGCCCCGGCATGATTAACAGCTTTCCCTTCCTGGTCATCACCTTCATAGCCATACTGGGCTTCGAGGCGGTGAACGGCTGGACGGACGCGCCCAACGCCGTCGCCACCGTCGTCTCCACGCGCGTGCTGCCGCCGATCCCGGCCGTGGCGATGGCGGCGTTCTTCAACCTCGTCGGCGCGCTCTCGGGAACTGCGGTCGCGGCGACGATCGGCAAGGGCATCGTCGACCTCAACCAGATCAACCTGGAGACGATACTCTCGGCCTGCCTTGCGGTTGTAGTCTGGAGCACGTTCGCCTGGTACTTCGGCCTGCCGACGAGCAAGACGCACGAGATCCTGGCCGGGCTTGCCGGCGCGGGCGTGGCGACGAGCGGCTTCGGTGTCCTCGAGTACACGGGCTGGGAGAAGGTGTTCGCGGGCCTGGGCATCGCCGTCATCTTTGGCGCGCTCGGCGGCGTGGTGCTGATGTGGATTCTGACGTGGGTCCTGAGAAAGGCGAGTCCGAACTTCGTCCACAGGACCTTCGGCACGCTGCAGTTGGGTTCGGCAGCGTTCATGGCCTGGAGCCACGGCACCGCCGACGGCCAGAAGGCGATGGGCGTTATGGCGATGGCGCTGGCCATCCACTACCACCAGGCCTTCACCGTGCCGATCTGGGTGATCTTCCTTGCGGCGACGACGATGGGCCTCAGCACCGGCCTCGGCGGCTACAGGATCATCAAGACGCTGGGAATGCGGCTGACGCACCTGCAGCCGGTGCACGGCTTCGCGGCGGAGACGGCGGCGGCGGTGACGATTACGGTTAGCGCGCGCTTTGGCATCCCGCTGAGCACGACGCACACCATCGGCTCGGCGATCATGGGTGTTGGTGCGACGCGGCGGTTCTCGGCGGTGCGTTGGGGGATTGCGCAGGAGATACTGGCGGCCTGGGTAATTACGTTCCCGGTGTGCTTCGCGCTGGGCTACGTGATCGCGCTGATCATTCCCGGCTAGCAGCCGTTCACAGCGAATCGCTGGGTCCCACCAGACGTCTGAAATCGCTCTCTCCCAAGATGCGAATGGCCGCGCCCTGCGCGATCAACCTCTCGGCCTTTCGACGTTTCGAGCTCTTTTCGTAGCCTGCGAGACGCCGGATATCCTGATCGCCGATCACGAGCAGAGTCGTGTCTTCACAGAGCGAAGCCGCAACTTTGCATCCGGCATCGGCTGCCATTTGAGCTGCTAGCGCTCTCGGAATGGTCAGTTTCCCAGTGAAAACGACGTTGTCCCCGTACAGACTGCCTTCGGGGTTCCCGTCCATGGCAATCGTGGCTTTACCCGGTGCCAAGCCAATCGGTCTGTTGACTCGTTCCTGCCACTCGTGGACGGCCAGCCCCGTCTCTTCGATCGCACGAACGAGCAGTTCTCCGGCTGCCCTTGCATCCTCTTCGGCGTTGTGCGCATCGAAAGTGATGCCCAGGTAGCCTGCGACATTCGCGAGCCCGTAGCCCCTCCGTGAGAACTGCGGCCAGGCGCGGCGAGCGACTCTCGCGGTATCCAGCCACGCACAAGCCAGTTGCTCCAAGCCGTACTTATCAACAACTCGTTCAACCGCAACCCTTTCGAAGGGCGTGTGGCAAGCGACAATGGAATCTGCCAGCCGCTTGCTGACGCTTTCATAGATCTCGGGAAACGTTGGCGCCCCTCTAACAGCGCGTTGGTCAATGTGGTGAATGGCGACGTTGAAGACATCAAATTCATCCTCGGGGTCTACCAGAGTCTGCCAGGAATCTTCCACTCTCCCGTGATCAAAGGCAACTACGCCAATCTGACACACACTTGAGAAGTCCGCGTTGGCAGTCTCAACGTCGACGGCTACGAAATCCGCCACTGTCGCTCTGCCTCCTAATGTGAGAGGAAGGATGTCTTCTTCGGCCCACGTTTTAGCTGACGGCGACGGCGGCGCCCCAGAGGAAGACGACCTGCACGGCAATGAGCCCCGTCAGCAGCGTGTACGACGCCAGCTTCTCCCAGGCGCGCGCGGCAAAGGCGGCGACGAGGCTGACCAAGAGAACGCCCAAAGCGGTCGCCGGCAGCGACAGCAGCTCATGCTTGGAGGCGACGCGCTCGACGTCCAGGGGCGGGAATGATATAGCCAGGCTGGCGGGCAGACCGCCGTAGTTGGCGAAGATGACGCCGGCGGTCGCGGCGCAGAGGAGAATCGCCAGCAAGGCCAGCCCCTGCGCATAGCGGTCGAGCCAGAACGGCTGGTCGCCGAGAGGCATTCGGCGCGGCGCCTGACGCAGGGCAAGCTCCACGCCTTCCTTTCGCGCCGATTCGATCTCGCTCACGAACCGCCTGACGTCCGGCGGGGAGATGGCGTAGACCTGCGAAGCGGTGAGGACGTAGACGAGCTCCCCGGGGCGCCGGTGCGTCGAGTAGAAGAGCGTTTCGCCGATGTCCTGCACCTTCGCGCGACCGACGTGATAGCCGGGCCAGCCCACGCCTTCGATACCCGGCAACGGGACGAGCTCGCCGGGAGTCACCTTTTTCACGCTATCGAGCGGTATGACCTGCCGGACGAAGCCGCAGTGGATCACGAGGCCGTTTCTGTCCAACTCGTAGCGCAGGCCGGCGCAGGCGTAGGTCCAGTAGGCAACCAGCGCCGCGATTCCTACGAAGACGCCGGCCAACAGGTAGCAGAGTGCGGTGGACACCGAGACCGGCTGCGTCGCGCCGCGGAGGACGAGCAGTGCGGCGAACAGGACCGCCCAGACCGAGGCGGCGATGCCCAGAGCAGTGCCGGTCGTCCGGATGGGACGGAACTGCATGGTCGCGCCGCTAGGCGGGCGTGCACCAGTCGGCGTACTTGGCGTTTTTGCAGCAGATGGCATCGAGATACAACTTCTGTAGGCGCGCGGTGACCGGGCCGGTCTTGCCGTTGCCCAGCGGTCGCCGGTCGACGTCGACGACGGCGGTGACGTGGGCGGCGGTGCCGGTCATGAAGCACTCGTCGGCGGTATAAAGCTCCGCGCGGGCGATTGGACGCTCCAGCGTCTCCATGCCCAGCTCCTCGCGCGCCAGGCGGATGACGGTGTCGCGGGTAATGCCGACGAGGATGTTGTCCGATGGCGAAGGCGTGACGAGCTTCCCGTCCTCGACGATGAAGATGTTCTCGCCGCTGCCTTCGGAGACGCGGCCGTCGCTGGAGAGCATAATCGCCTCGTCGAAGCCGTTCTCCTGCGCCTCGGTCTTGGCGAGCGCCGAGTTGACGTAAATTCCCGTTACTTTCGCGCGCGCCGGAATCGACATCTCGTCGACGCGGCGCCAGGAGGAGGTCATGCAGCGAATGCCCTTATCGAGGTCGAGGTAGGGACCGAAGGGCGTGACATACATCAGGAGGTCGTCGTCCAGGTCGTGCATGCGGACGCCGACGATCTCAGAGCTCTTGTAAGCGATGGGCCGCAGGTAGACGTCCTCGGTGTAGCCGCACATGCCGACCAGCTTCGTCGCGATGTCGCAGAGGCTGTCGGGGCTGTAAGGGAGGTCAATCTTGAGGATGCGACAGCTCCGCGCCAGGCGGAGGAAGTGGTCGCGCACGCGGAAAAGGTAGACCCTTTCGTCCTGCTCGTTCCAGTTGCCGCGGATGCCCTCGAAACAGCCGGTGCCGTAGTTGAAGGCGTGCGTCATTACGCCGATCTTGGCGTCGGCGAGCGGCACGAACTGCTTCTTGAAGTAGGCGTAGGGCGTCGGCATCCGCGAACTCCTTTCGAGGGGCAGTAGGGCGCCATTATAGGGCAGTCGCGGCTGACGTGGCAAGTCGGGCCTTCAACGTTAGAATCGATTGTGATACAATTCGGAAGCTGAAGAGAATCGTAACGGCGGCCCAAGGACCGGCGCTGCTGACGAAAACGCTTCCTCCCGGCCTCAAGCCGTCGCTACAGCAAAAGCGAGAGCCCGAAAGACATGACGACAAGCGGCACAAACGGCAAGGCGAGCGCGAAAACGCCTCCGCCTCCGGACCGACGCGACCAGGGACAGTACACGGCCCGCGACATCCAGGTCCTCGGCGGCCTGGAGGCGGTGCGCCGCCGGCCGGGCATGTACATCGGCAGCACGGACCAGCGCGGCCTTCATCATCTCATCTACGAGATCGCGGACAACGCCATCGACGAGGGCATGGCCGGCTTCTGCAGCCACATCGAGGTGGTGCTGCACGAGGACGGGCGCGTGACAGTCTGGGACGATGGCCGCGGCATCCCCGTCGACGTGCACGAGAAGACGGGCAAGTCGGCGCTGGAAACGGTCATGACCATCCTTCACGCCGGCGGCAAGTTCGGCGGGCGGGTCTACAAGGTCTCCGGCGGCCTCCACGGCGTCGGCGCGTCCGTCGTCAACGCCCTCTCCGAGAAGCTGTGGGCGGAAGTGCGCCGCGGCGGCAAGACGTACGTCCAGGAGTACGAGCGGGGCATTCCGGTGACGGACGTGAGGCAGACCTCGGAACCCCGCTATCTCTCGTCCTGGCAGCGAAGAGGCATGCTGCGAGGGAGCGTGAACGGAACGACGATTTCGTTCGTGCCCGATGGCAAGATCTTCGCGGAGCTTGACTACGACTTCACGACGCTTGCCCAGCGCCTGCGCGAGTGCGCCTATCTGGTGAAGGGCGTCTGGATCCGGCTGCTCGACGAGCGGGACGGCCATGACCTGACGTTTTACTTCGAAGGCGGCATCCAGAGCTTCGTCCGGCACCTCAACCGGGAGCGGATCGTCCTTCAGCCGCGGCCGATCTACGTCGAAAGGGAAGCGGACAGCACGTCGGTGGAGACAGCGCTGCAGTACAATGACGGCTTCACGGAGGCGACGTTCAGCTTCGCCAACACGATCAACACCATCGACGGCGGCAGCCATCTGACCGGCTTCCGCAGCGCCCTCACCCGCGTTCTCAACGACTACGCCCGCAGGCAGAAGCTGCTCAAGGATGACGACGCCAATCTGTCCGGCGAGGACGTGCGCGAGGGACTGGTGGCCGTCATAAGCGTGCGCCTGCCGGAGCCGCAGTTCGAAGGGCAGACGAAGACGCGGCTGGGCAACCCGGAGGTGAAGAGCCAGGTCGAGACGGCGGTTGCCGACGGCCTCGGCCAGTACCTCGAGGAGCACCCGCAAGAGGGCCGGAAGATCATCGAAAAGTGCATCACGGCCGCCCGCGCCCGCGACGCCGCCCGCAAGGCGCGCGACCTGGTGATCCGCAAGGGGCTGCTGGAGGGCACGAACCTGCCCGGGAAGCTGGCCGACTGCTCGGAGCGCGACCCGCAGCTCTGCGAGCTCTACCTCGTCGAGGGCGACTCCGCCGGCGGCTCGGCGAAGCAGGGTCGCGACCGTCGCTTCCAGGCGATCCTGCCGCTGCGGGGCAAGATCCTGAACGTCGAGAAGGCACGGCCGGAGAAGATCTTCGGTCACGCCGAGATCGCGGCTATCTTCAGAGCGCTGGGAGCGGGCGCCGGCGATGACCTCGATATTTCGAAGCTGCGCTACCACCGCGTCATTATCATGACCGACGCGGACGTGGACGGGGCACACATTCGCACGCTGCTGCTCACGTTCTTCTACCGTCAGATGCCGGGAGTCATTCGCGGCGGGTACCTCTACATCGCCCAGCCGCCGCTCTACCGCATCTCCCGCGGCAAGGAGCACGTCTGGATCTACAACGATAAGGACAAGGACGACTACATGAAGCGGGCGCGCGACGGCAAGGTGAACGTGCAGCGCTACAAGGGCCTCGGCGAGATGAACCCGGGCCAGCTCTGGGAGACGACGATGGACCCGGAGCGTCGCACGATCCTCCAGGTGGGGATAGAGGACGCGATGAAGGCGGAGGAGCTATTCACCGCCTTGATGGGCGAAGAGGTGGCGCCGCGGAAGGCGTTCATCCAGGCTCACGCCGCACAGGTCCGCAACCTCGACATCTAGGGCTGAGGGACGCCATGGTTCCAAGTTCCCAAACCGAGAGTGCGTTTCGCCGCGCCTTGAGAGACACTGATCTCGCAAGGCGCACCATGTTATTCTGGTTCTTGGAGGGCGTAAGCGCGCCCACCGTTGGGACCATCGTTGCCGTTCTCACGATCCGCCGGACCGATGATTCCGTGCTGAGAGCGACAGTGCCAACCTTCTCGGCAGTGACTTGGCTCATCGTGACGCTCTTTGCGCTCCTTGCCGCGAATCTGTTGATCGCCCCCTATCGTCAACGCAACGAAGCGCGGAGGATAAATGTTCTCCGCGAATCAGACGAGGTTGCCGTGGTGATCGCCAAGGTCAAAGCGAAGGGCTTGCTTCAGCCTTTCAGTTATTGGTCGGACAGGTGGGGATTGGGCACATCGGTGCGGGAGAGCGGCTTTAACCGAGAGGAATTCGGACATCTCGCAAAACTAGGGCTCGTCGAGCCACAGGTTTCTCCAGGAAATGCTTATCCTCCGACAAGTCCACTGTACTCGGCGCCAAAGACACTCTATTTCTTGACTCCGTTGGCGCGCGCCGTTCTTTCTCGCCTAGAGGATAGCGCACCTGGCGAATCTCCGATCCAGGCGGGCAGCCGGCCCAATGTAGGCTAGCGACCGCCGTCGCTGTCAGTCGTGCTGTATAGGTTGTGGGTCCTGATGTAGGCCTCGACGGCGGGTGGCACGAGGCCCTCCAGCCACACGAACGCCTTCCCATCGTGCTATTCTTGACTCAGGACGCTTCGAAACACATCCTCTCGTTTCTCCGACCTACGAACGCGCAAGGAGGTGCGCAATGAACGTCACAATCATCGGGACCGGCAAGATGGCCCGCGCAATCGGGACGCGGATGCTCGCGGGCGGCAACTCGGTTACCTTCATCAGCCGTCAGGCGGAGAGGGCGACGGCACTCGCGGCAGACCTCGCGAAAGCGGCGACGCGGGGCGCGACGGCTCAATCGTCCGCCGCCACAGGCCCGATTCGAGATGAGGTCGTCGTCCTCGCCGTGCCGTACAGCGCTGCGGCGGCGGTCGTGATGGAGTACGACGACCGGCTCGCGGGCAAGATAGTCGTCGACATCACGAACCCGCTGCGTCGAACTTCCGAAGGGCTGGAGCCGGCGACGCCGCCCGGAACGTCGGCAGCGGAGGAGATCGCTGTTGCCGCTCGCCCGGCAGCGCGCATCGTCAAGGCGTTCAACGCCGCATTCGCGTCGGCAGTGACGGCAGGGAGCGCCGGTGGACAGCCGCTCGACATCTTCATCGCCGGTGACGATGCGAACGCCAAAGCGACCGTCGCCGGAGTAATCGAAGCGGGAGGCATGCGGCCAATAGACTGCGGTCCGCTACGTCACGCTCGCGAGATCGAGGCGATGGCGTTGCTCATCATCAACCTCCGCAGCACGCTGGAAACGGGCTCGGCAATGGCCTGGAAGTTGGTCTGGTAGGAAGACCGCGAGGGCGATTCCGCCGAAGGCGGACAGGTCGCGAATCGCCCCTACGCCCGGCCGCGGTACAGCGCGTGCTCTTTGACGTATGTTTCGACGGCGGGCGGGACGAGACCAAAGGTTGAACGGTTCTGCGGGTTGAAACCCGCAGCCTCCGTTAAGACAGCGTCGTCTAAAAGACTGACAGGCTCGCTCCTCACACAGGTGCCTCGGCGTTCCCGTACAGGCCGTGCTCTTTGATGTAGGCTTCGACGGCGGGCGGGACGAGGCCCTCCAGCGACACGCCCTTCCGCGCCCACTCGCGAATCGCCGTGGCGCTAACGTCCACGAAGGTCATCGGCAGGACGATGAGCCGACGCGAGATGCCGGGAATCGCTTTCTCCAGCTCCGTCACTTCCAACTCGCGGCCGGGCGAGCGCAGGGCCACGGCCAGTCGGGCCAGCGCGACGATGCGGTGCGGCTCTTTCCAGTTCGGCATGTCGATCAGCGCGTCTTCGCCGAGCACGAAGAAGAGCTCCGTCTCCGGTCCGTAGAGCGCAAGCAGCTCGCCCAATGTGTCGACCGTGTACGAGGGCCCGGGCCTGTCCAACTCCAGCGACGACACGTCCAGCCGCGGCAAGGAGTCGACGGCGAGCCACGCCATCTCCAGGCGGTGCTCAGCGGCGCTTATCGGCTGTCCGGCCTTGCGCCAGGGCTCGCCTGCCGGCACGAAAACAAGCTTGTCGAGCTGCAGGTGCTCCGCGGCGGCCTCTGCCAGCCGGACGTGGCCGACGTGCGGTGGGTCGAAGGTGCCGCCGAGAACGCCCAGCTTCATCCTTCCCACTCCATCTCCAGGCCGGCGACACGGATGCGGTCTCCCGGCCGCGCGCCCGCCCGCTTGAGCGCCGCGCCGACGCCCATTCGGACAAGCCGCCGCCGTATCTCCGCCTTCGTCTCGCGGTTGTCGCCGGTCAAGCGCTCGACAAGCCGGGTCGCGAGGGCACCTTCCACCTCGAAGACGCCGTCTCTCTTCGTGAGGACGAATCGCGGTCGCCGCGGCTGAAGATGAGTCACCGCTGGCGAGGCTGTCGATTCTTCCGCCGGTCTCGCCTTCTCCTCGGACAGCGCCTGCATGACCGCGTCCAGCAGGTCGTCGACGCCCTCGCCTGTTGCTGCTGAGATGAAGTGTGGCTCGACGCCAACCTTCGCCAACTCCGAGGTGATCTCGTCCCGCCGGCGACGCGCCTCCGGGAGGTCGAGCTTGTTCACGGCAACGATCTGCCTCTTCTGCGCTAATGCCTCGCTGTACGCGCGAATCTCTTCGTTCACGGCCATCATGTCCTGTCCCGGGCCGTCGCGCGTCCCGTCGAGCAGATGCACGAGGAGTCGCGTTCTCTCCACGTGGCGCAGGAACTCCAGGCCGAGCCCAACTCCCTCGTGAGCGCCGCTGATCAGGCCCGGGATATCGGCGAAGACGGCTGTGAGGTAGCCTCTCTCGACGACGCCCAGCACGGGCTCCAGGGTGGTGAACGGGTAGCCGGCGACTTTGGGCCGCGCGGCGGAGATATGGCGCAACAGCGTCGACTTGCCGGCGTTCGGAAGGCCGGTGATGCCGACATCCGCCACCAGCTTCAGGTCGAGGTCAAGGTCCACTTCTTCGCCCACCTCGCCCTTCTCGGCGATACGCGGAGCACGGTTCGTCGAAGTCGCGAAGTGAACGTTGCCGCGGCCTCCGTGACCTCCTTTGGCCACGACGACCCGCTGCCCCTCCTCCGTCAGGTCAGCTATCACCTCGCCTTCGCCATTGTCCGCCTTTCGAACCACCGTCCCGGCCGGCACGAGGATGACGAGGTCAGCGCCGTTAGCACCGTGCTTCTTGCTGCCGCTGCCGTGGCCACCATTCTCAGCGCGGTAGTAGCGTTTGCGCCGGAAGTGGGCCAACGTGCTGAGAGATGGGTCAACTTCCAGGATGACGCTGCCACCTTTGCCGCCGTCGCCGCCGTCGGGGCCGCCTTTGGGCACGTACTTCTCGCGTCGAAAGCTCAGCGAGCCGTCGCCGCCCTTTCCGGCCTGGACATGTATGCGAACGCGGTCGATCATCACCCTTACCTCTCGACCATTATAGCCACCCGCTACCGATCTCTCCCCTCACACTCTGAATGAACGGTCGCGTTGCTGTCAGAAACAGGGAGGCCGGAAGCGGAGGGATCACTTCATAGTAGAGACGGCGAAAGGGTGAAAACGGTGAAGGGCGATTCCGCGAGAGGGTGCAGCGATGTGGAAAAGTGGCGCCGCTGAGGGCAAGACGAGAAAGAAGATATACGCTTTCCACACAAGTAGACATAGTGGAAGACACGAGGCAATGGGGGTGTGGAGGTTTCACGCCTGCGCTGATTCGATCTGCTTTCGGATGGCCTGGAGATCGGCGCCGGTCTCGAAAATGGCGGTGCTCTCGCGGTCGATCTTGCGACAGGCGTAGAGGACGGTGGAGTGGTCGCGGTCGCCGAAGAGACGGCCTATGTGAGCGAGTGGCTGGCAGGAGTCGTGGCGCAGGAGGTACATGGCGACGTGGCGGGCGGTGGTAACGCGCTTGCCTCTACTCTGCCCTCGCAGCGATTGCAGCGAGACGTCGTAGTGGCTGCAGACGGCGTCTATGACACAATCGGTAGACGGAGGGGAAGCAGGGACTTCAGGACGATTGCACTTAATGGCTGCGTGAACCAGGCAAAGGTCGACCGGACGCCCGGTGAGACGCGCGTAAGCGACGACGCGGTTGAGCGCGCCCTCCAGCTCGCGGACGTTGGCGTAGGCCTGGGCAGCGAGGTAGTCGAGGGCGGCCGGCTCAACGTCGGCGTGAAGGGAGGGAGCTTTCTTGCGCAGGAAGGCGAGGCGGCCGCCGGCCGGGAACATGGCGAGATCGGCGGTGAGACCTGACTGGAAGCGGGAGCGCAACCGCGGCGAGATGCGGGTCAGACTTTGTGGTGGCTGGTCGCTGGCGAGAACGACCTGCTTGGCGTTCGACTGCAGGTGATTGAACGTGTGGAAGAACTCCTCCTGGGTGCGTTCCTTGCCGGCTAGGAACTGAATGTCGTCGAGGAGGAGGGCGTCGAGGGAGCGGTACTTGGCCCGAAAGTCGTCGTTGCGCTTCTGGCGGCTGGCAAAGACGAACTCGGAGAGGTACTGCTCGGCCGTGACGTAGAGCACCCGGCAGCCCTGTTCGAGGAGCCGCTCCGCGATCGCGTGCATGAGGTGTGTCTTGCCGAGGCCGCTTTCGCCGTAGAGGAAGAGAGGGTTGTGCTCCGGCGAGCTGCTCCGGCGGGCGGCGGCGCTGGCGGCGGCGTGCGCCAGGCGGTTGCAGTCGGCGATGACGAAGGTGTCGAAGGTGAAGAGCGGGTTGAGGCGCGGCTTGGGCAGGAGAGGGACGAGTTGAGAAGGCCGGAGGGGGTCGACAACGGACGGCGCGGACGGCTGGTCTTCGGTGATCCCCTCGACCTGGAAGGCCACCTGAACCGGCCGTCCAACTATGCTGGCCAGCGTCTTCGCTATGGGGTCTTGCAGCCGGTTGGCCAGCCACTCGGCGACGAAATCGGAGGGAACGGAAACGGTGAAGCGACCGTCGTCAAGGGAGAGGCCGCGACTATCCCGCAGCCAGGTCTCGAAGTTGGCGCGGGTGACTTGAAGCTGTAGGTGACCGAGGGCTGCTTCCCAGAGTGCGGTAGCGGAACGTGGCGGCATGCCGGTTAGGCCTCAGTCCTTTCCCGCGCTGTCGGTGTCCTGCTGATGGGCACACGGCAGCGCCGACGCCAGAGATAGGTCGCTTGATGTCCCCTGATAAGGCTGTTAGTGGCTGATTGATGCTCTCGGCTCCAGCCGCCGTGGCTCGGGGTAGTGAGCCGTGACGCCTGTTGCCTGTGGCCGCGGGCCGGGCGGGAGATCGGCCCCTTGCATGGCAGAGAATAGCCCTGTTGGAGGGGGACGGTCAAGGCTCTTATGATCACTCGGCAGGGAAAATTGTCGCCTTTCGAAAACGGCAAAAGGGAAGGCGAATTAGGGAGGCCGGCATTGCCTGAGGAACCACCCTGCCGAGCGGCCGGAGGACGGGTGCAGCGACCGGTCAAACCCGGAGGCGGATCGTCGAAAGCGCTATCAAGTTGCCAGCCTAAATTGCCGTCCACTATAATGAGCAGCGCTAAAGCGAGCGGCAAGATGCCCGGCAGCACGAGCAGGTGAAGATGCTACTGGCCCTCGACATCGGCAACACCGCCATCACCATCGGCGTCTTCGACGGCGAGGCGATGCGTGCTCGCTGGAGCATCGCGACGGACGTGGAGAACCTGGTCGACGAGTATGCGATCTTGCTGCTCAGCCTCCTCAACACCGAAGGGCTTACCGGGAAGGACGTCGACGAGGCGATCCTGGGGAGTGTCGTTCCCTCCCTGACGCCCGTGTTCCAGGAGGTCTGCCGTCGTTACTTCAAAGTGACGCCGCTCGTTGTCGACCCGGGCGTGCGGACCGGCATCCGCATCCTTTACGATAGCCCGCGGGACGTCGGCGCCGACCGCGTCATCGACGCTGTTGCGGCCATCAAGCTCTACGGCCCGCCGCTAATCATCGTCGACTTCGGCACCGCGACCGTGTTCGACGCCATTTCCCGCGAAGGCGACTACGTCGGCGGTGTGATTGCGCCGGGCATCGGCATCTCCCTTGAGGCGCTGTTCGAGCGCACCGCGAAGCTGCCGCGTATCGAGCTGGAGCGGCCGCGGACCGCCATCGGCAAGACGACCGTCAGCGCCATGCAGGCCGGCATCATCTTCGGCTACGTTGGGCTCATAGAGGGCATAATCGCCCGCATGCGGAAGGAGCTGGACCCGGAGGCGAAGGTCATCGCGACTGGTGGCTACGCACCGCTCATCGCGAAAGAGACGCCGATCATCCAGGAGGTGAACGTGGACCTCACGCTGGTCGGACTGCGGCTGATTCAGGAAGCCAATCGAGGGCAGCCGCTGCCCACCGGCAGGCAGGCACGCTGATGATACTCGAAGGCAAGCGAATTGTCGTCGGCATAACCGGCAGCGTCGCCGCTCACAAGGGCGCGGACCTGGTGAGCAAGCTGACTCAGGCGGGGGCTCTCGTCGACGTCATCCTCACGGAATCGGGCAGCCGCTTTGTGACCGCGGTCGCGCTGCAAGGACTGAGCGGACGTCCTGTCTACACGGACGTCTTCGCGACGACGGGCGACCTCGCGATATCGCACGTCGAGCTGGGGCGCCGCGCTGACGCCGTCGTCGTAGCACCGGCGAGCGCGGCCACGCTGGCCCGTCTGGCGCACGGCCTCGCCGATAACCTCCTCTGCCTGACCGTCCTGGCCACTGAGGCGCCGGTGCTGGTTGCGCCGGCAATGGACGCGCTGATGTACGAGAATGCGGCGACCCAGGCCAACGTGAAGACGTTGCGGGAGCGCGGCGCGACGATCGTCGGACCGGCGGAAGGACGGCTGGCCAGCGGAATGGTCGGCCGCGGGCGCATGGTGGAGCCGGCGACGATAATCGGCGCGCTGCGACAGGCGCTGGGCCGGAAGGGCGACCTAGCCGGACGCAAGGTCGTCGTGAGCGCCGGCGGCACGCAGGAGCCGCTCGACCCGGTGCGGTATCTGGGCAACTACTCGTCCGGGAAGATGGGCTATGCCGTTGCGGGGGCGGCGCGAGACCGCGGCGCTCAGGTCGTGCTCGTGAGCACACCGACGGCGCTTGCCGCGCCCTACGGCGTTGAGCTGGTCAGCGTGCGGACGGCCGTCGAGATGCGCGACGCCGTTGTTGCCGCCTGCACGGGCGCGGATGCCCTCGTCATGGCCGCGGCCGTCGCGGACTTCCGTCCGGCTCGCTCGGCGACGCAGAAGATCAAGCGCAGCGGCGAAGAGATGGCGCTGCAGCTCGTTCCGACGCCGGACATTCTCTCTCAAGTCAAAGGCGATCTGGTGCGGGTGGCGTTTGCGGCGGAGAGCCAGGACCTGGTGAAGAACGCGTCGGAGAAGATGGCGCGCAAGGGCGTGGACCTCATCGTCGCCAACGACATCACGGCCGAGGGATCCGGCTTCGGCACAGAGACGAACCAGGTGACGATCATCGACCGCTCCGGCGCCGTCGAGAGCCTACCGCTGCTCAGCAAGCAGGAGGTCGCCTGGCGGATCCTCGACAGGGTCGTCCCGCTGCTCAAGAAGCGCAGTCGCCGCCGCTCCTCGTAGTCCGCCCGCTTCGAGTCGCCCAGACGGGCGGGCCCAGACGGGCGGGCCTGGCATGTTACAATGCCGTCGAAGCGTTCTCCAATCGTAGTCCTGGATCTCGCATGGAACTGGCAATCGTTGGACTTGCCCGCTCGGGCAAAACCACCGTTTTCAACGCGCTGACGCACAGCCGGGCGCCTGTCGGCAGCTACGGCGGCGAAGCGGAAGTGCACGTCGGCGCGGTCAAAGTGCCGGACGAGCGAGTGGACAAGCTTGCGACCCTCTTCCATCCGAAGAAAGTCGTACACGCCGACATCCAGTTCACCGACATTCCCGGCGCCCTCACGTGGCGCTCCGCCGGCCGCGGCGAGGGGCCCGGACCGCAGGTACAGGCCGCCCTGGACCGGGCGGACGCGCTCGTCCACGTCGTTCGCGCCTTCGAGAACGCCGCCGTGCCGCATCCAGACGGCTCGGTCGACCCGGCGCGCGACATCGAGGCGCTGAACCTGGAGCTCGTCTTCGCCGACCTCAGCGTGGTCGAGAGGCGGCTGGAGCGACTCGATACCGTGGTTCGCTCGGCGCGCGCGGGCGAGCGAGAGGCCGGCGAGAAGGAGGTGGCGCTGCTGCAACGGGTGAAGGCCGCCTTCGAGCAGGAGAAGCCGCTGCACGCTCAGGGCCTCAGCGAGGAAGAGTTGCGCTCGCTGGCCAACTACAACCTGCTTTCTGCCAAGCCCGTTCTTCTCGTCCTCAACGTTGGTGAGGAGGACGTCGCGAAACTGGGCGACGTCGAAGCGCAGCACAGTAAGCACGGCCTCGTCGCGGCGATTAGCGGCAAGCTGGAGATGGAGCTGGCGGACCTCTCGGAGGAGGAGGCGGCGGAGTTCCGCGCCGACCTTGGCCTCAGCGAGCCGCCGGCCGGCCGCATCGGACGCCTGGCGTTCGATCTATTGGGGCTCATCTCCTTCTTCACCGTCGGCGAGGACGAGTGTCGCGCCTGGCCCGTTCCCCGCGGCACGCCCGCGGTCAAGGCCGCCGGCAGGATCCATTCCGACCTGGAGCGCGGCTTTATTCGCGCCGAGGTCATGCGCTGGGACGAGCTGCTGGAGCTAGGGTCGCTGGCGGAGGCACGGAGGCGCGGCACCCTCCGTGGCGAGGGGAAGACCTACGAGGTGCAGGACGGCGATATCTTCCACGTCCTCTTCCACGTCTAGCCGCTCAGGGGTGGTTTGACTCTCCTTGACCCGCTTATGTTCAGAGTGCTACGCTTTTGATGCGCATTTCTCGTTGCGTGGAGGAGGGCGATTATGCCACTGCTAAGCCTGGTCTCGCTCGCAGGAATCGGTCCGATGGGACCCGTTGAACTGCTGCTGATTCTTGCGGTCGTCGTCATAATCTTCGGTGTTGGGCGTTTGCCGGAGGTCGGCGGTGCGATAGGCAAGGGAATCCGTGAGTTCCGCAAGGCTTCGAAAGAGGACGACGAGTCGAAGCAGATAACGCAGGTCTCGTCGGTCAGCACACCGGACGCGCCGCCGGTCCAGAGCCCGCCGGTCAATCAGCAGACGCCGGCCAGGATCTGCGCGAAGTGCGGCTGCGCGAATGCGCCGGCCAACCGCTTCTGCGGCGACTGCGGGGCGCCGCTCCAGGCGCGCGTTTAAGCGACACAACGACAACAAATTACGAGGGCCATCGATGCCGAATGAGGTGTCGGTGGTCCTTGCATTCGGGCCGACGCGCGCCGCTGCCGCCTGCGCTGCCCGACGTCGGCTTCTCACCCCTCCTGAGGCGGGCCTTCGGCCGCCCGCCCACAGGCGCAATCAATCAACCTGCCCGGCCCTGTTGACAGCCTTCGCGGAAGGGTCGATAATTTAAATGGCACCCCACCCAGGGGGGTAGGGTGGAACGAACGGATAAGGAGGGCGAGGCATGCAGGACACCACCCGCGCCGAAAGCCTCAAACGACTCAACTACATCGAGGGGCACCTGAACGGCGTGCGGCGGATGATTGAGGAGGACGCCTATTGCGTCGACATCCTCAAGCAGTCGTTTGCCGTGCGCCGCGCTCTGGAGAAGCTGGAGCAGATCATGCTCGAAGGGCACCTGCGCACCTGCGTCGTCACCGGCATTCGCGATGGCCGCGAGGAGCAGGTCGTCGGCGAGCTGCGCGAGCTCTACGAGCTGGCGAACAAATAAGGCGGACAGCAATGGCTACGAGAACAAAAGACGAGACCACCATCCCCATCGAAGGGATGCACTGCGCCTCCTGCGTCATCCGCGTCGAGAACGCTCTGAAGAAGGTGCCGGGTGTCGCCGGGGCCGCCGTCAACCTGGCGACGGAGCAGGCCACCGTCGCCTTCGACCCGCAGGCCTGCACGCTGGACAGCCTCTACGCCGCCGTTGAGGACGCCGGCTACCACGCGCGTCCGGAAGCGCTCGCCGCTCCCGACGCGCTGCAGGAGGCCCGCGACCGCGAGGAGCGAACGCTCTGGCGCAAGTTCCTCTTCGCCGGCGGAATCGGCGTCTTTCTCATGGTCGCGGCGCAGTATATGCACCTGCCGCTCGTCTCCGGCCTGCCGATGGCAGCGATGACGGTCACCTCGTTCGCACTGGCGACGCCTGTTCAGCTCTGGGCCGGCGCCCAGTTTTACGCCGGCGCCTGGAACCGCCTGCGCCACCTCGACGCCGACATGAACACGCTGGTGGCCGTCGGGACCAGCGCTGCCTATCTGTACAGCGTCTTCGCGACGTTCTGGCCCGGCCTCTTTCGCGCCGCCGGCGTCGAGCCCACCGTCTATTTCGACACCGCGTCCGTCATCATCGCCCTCATCCTCTTCGGGCGCTACCTGGAGGCGAAGGCAAAGGGCCGCACCTCGGCCGCCATCAAGCGCTTGATCGGCCTGCGTCCGAAGACGGCGCGGGTCGTGCGCGACGGCGACGAAATCGACCTGCCGGTGGAGCGCGTCGTGGCGGGCGACATCGTCATCGTCAGGCCGGGCGAGAAGATACCGGTGGACGGCGTCGTGCTGGAAGGGCGGTCGGCGGTCGACGAATCGATGATCACGGGCGAGAGCATTCCGGTCGAAAAGGGCCCCGGCGAAGAGGTCATCGGCGCGACCATCAACCGCACGGGCAGCTTCCGCTTCCGGGCGACGCGCGTTGGGCAGGACAGCGTTCTTGCCCAGATCGTGCGGCTGGTGCAGGAGGCGCAGCTCTCGAAGGCGCCGATCCAGCGTCTGGCCGACGTGGTGGCCGGCTATTTCGTGCCGGCAGTCATCGGCATCGCGGCTGTCACCTTTGTCATCTGGCTGGCGTTCGGGCCGACGCCGGCGTTCACATTCGCCATGCTAAACGCCGTCGCCGTACTCATCATCGCCTGCCCCTGCGCCCTCGGCCTGGCGACTCCGACGGCCATCATGGTCGGCACCGGCAAGGGGGCGGAGAACGGCATTCTGATCCGCGGCGGCGAGTCGCTGGAGACGGCGCATCGCATCGACGCCATCGTGTTCGACAAGACGGGCACGCTGACCACCGGCGCGCCTTCGCTTACCGACGTCCTTCCTGCCGACGGCTGGGATGAGCGCGACTTCCTGCGCCTGGCCGCAAGCGCCGAACGCGGCTCGGAGCACCCGCTGGGCGAGGCGCTGGTCGCCGGCGCCCGCGAGCGCGAGCTTCCACTGGCTGAGGCGGCGGACTTCCTTGCGCTGCCGGGCCTTGGCGTCCAGGCGGTGGTCGAGGGCCGGACGGTCGTGGCCGGCAACCTCAAGCTGATGCGGGAGGGAGGCCTGTCGCTCGACGGGCTGGCGCCGGAAGGTGAGCGCCTCTCCGCCGAGGGCAAAACGCCGATGTACGTTGCCGTCGATGGCCGTGTGGCCGGCGTCGTCGCCGTCGCCGATACCGTGAAGCCGGACGCCGCTCAGGCGGTCGCGCGCTTGAAGGCGATGGGCATCGAAGTGGCGCTGATGACCGGCGACAACCGGCAGACGGCGGAGGCGGTGTCCCGCCAGGTCGGCATCGAGCGCGTGCTGGCGGAGGTGCTGCCCCAGGACAAAGTTCAACAAGTGCGCGCCCTCCAGGCGGAAGGGAAGACGGTGGCGATGGTCGGCGACGGCATCAACGACGCGCCGGCGCTGGCCCAGGCGGACATCGGCATCGCCATTGGCACGGGGACCGACGTCGCAATGGAGGCGTCCGACATCACGCTCATCCGCGGCGACCTCGACGGCGTGGCGACGGCCATCGCCCTCAGCCGGCGCACGATGGGGACGATTCGGCAGAACCTGTTCTGGGCCTTCGCCTATAACGTCGCCCTCATTCCGATTGCGGCGGGCGTGCTGTACCCGCTGTTTTCGCAGACCGGCGTTCCGGCAGTGCTGGGGCCGTTCTTCGGCTCGCGCGGCTTCCTCAACCCGATGCTGGCGGCCGCCGCAATGGCGTTCAGCTCCGTTTCCGTCATGACGAACTCGCTGCGACTGCGGGGCTTCCGGCCCGACCGGACGAAGGGATAGACTGATTACAGGCGTCCGGAGTCAGCCGCGGGAGGACTAAAGCCCTCCCCTACGCGTTGCCTTGTCGAACAGACGAAGGAGCGGCTCAGGGGATATGGGAAGCGAAGAAGTTGACCTGTTCGTGCAGACGAAGGTGCTGCCGGAATATCAACCCATCGTTGCGAAGCTGCGCGAGCTGATGCGTGAACTGGCCCCGCAGGCGCGAGAGGTAATCGCTTACGGCGTACCGATGTACAAGGGCAGAAAGTTCCTGACGGTGATCAATCCGTCGAAAAGCGGCGTCACCTTCAGCTTCGTGTACGGCAGACAGTTTGAGGACAGATTTGGCCTGCTCCGGGGCGTCGGCAAGGTATCAAGGCACGTGAAGATCAAGAGCCTGGGCAAAATGAACGAAGAGGCGCTCCGGTACTACATAAGGCAGGCGCTGAAGGTGGACGTCGAGGAAGCCTGAGCGGTTCTGTGCGGGAGGTCTGAAGACCTCCCCTACGTTCGGCAGGGCGTGTAAAGAGCTTGATGGCATCGATGCGGTTGGCCGGAGCGATAGCGGCCGGCAAGTTTGCCGGCATTGCCAGTCGCGCGTTCGGACGCGGCGGCGGCACTGCGCTGCCGGGCGTTCTCGCCGAGAGGATCGACCCCCGCCTCGTCGAGCAACTGGCGGCGCAGCTTGGCCACGGCGCCGTCATGGTCACCGGCACGAACGGCAAGACCACGACCTCCCACATGCTCAGCAGCGTTGCCGCGAAAGCCGGCTATCTGCCGCTCCACAATCGCAGCGGCTCCAACCTGATGCGAGGCGTCGCGACCGCACTCCTCGACCAGGCGGGTCCGCTGGGCAGGCTGTCGCAGGCGGAACGACGGCTGGGCGTCTTCGAAGTCGACGAGGCGACGCTGCCGGAGGCCGTAGCCGCGGTCAGGCCGCGTGTCCTCATCTTCACCAACCTCTTCCGCGACCAGCTCGACCGCTACGGCGAGGTGGATTCGATTGCCGCGCGCTGGCGGGAGACGCTGCAAGCGGCACCGGAGTCGACGACGGTTGTGCTGAACGCGGACGACCCGTCGGTTGCCGCGCTCGAGGCTTCAGCCCGCGGCCGCGTCGTGTACTACGGCATCGACGACCGCGCGCCCGCTATCGCCGCGCCGGAGCACGCCGCCGACTCGCGCTGGTGCCCGGATTGCGGTCGCGAATATCAGTACGACGTTATTTTCTACGGTCACGTCGGACACTGGCGCTGCCCCGGCTGCGACAGGAGCCGTCGCGAGCCGGAGGTGCGGGCCACCAGCGTTTGCCTCGAAACCGATGGCACGCGTCTGAGTATTACGACGCCGCAGGGCAACGTCGAGCTGTCGCTCCGGCTCAGCGGCCTCTACAACGCGTACAACGCGCTCGCCGCTCTCGCCGGCGGGCTGGCGCTGGGAATCGACGCGGCGGTTGTGCGCGAGGGCGTCGAGTCGGTCGCCGCTGCCTTCGGACGGCAGGAGCGCTTCGAGATCGACGGCCGGCACGTGCAGGTCTTCCTGAGCAAGAATCCGGCCGGCCTGAACCAGGTGCTGCGGACCGTAGCCGCGCTGCCCGGGGATAAGCGATTGCTCCTGCTGCTGAACGACGACATCGCGGACGGACGCGACGTTTCCTGGATCTGGGACGCCGATTTCGAGCTCCTGGCGGGCAAAGCGGCGTCGGTGGTGGCGTCGGGCCGTCGCGCCGAGGACATGGCGCTGCGACTGAAGTACGCCGGTTTCCCGCCGGACCTGCCGGTCGTCGGCAGCGCGGCGGAGGCGCTCGCCCTGGCCCTGCGCGAGACACCGGCCGGCGGGGATCTTTACATCTTGCCGACCTACACCGCCATGCTCGAAGTGCGCGCGCTCCTCGCTCGACTCGCCGGCGTGGCGCCCTTCTGGGAGGAGCAGCCGTGAACCTGTCGCTTCGGCTGGCGCATCTCTACCCAAAGCTCATGAATCTCTACGGCGACCGCGGCAACATCATTTGCCTGCGCTGTCGCTGTGAGGCGCGCGGAATCGAGCTTGAGGTCGAGGAGCTGGA
>JBEKXP010000010.1:0-26431 GCA_049511815.1 Dehalococcoidia bacterium | reverse complement strand
GCGAAAGAGGCGGTCGAGGCGGAGGTCGACGCTGGAGGGCTGGATGGCGTCGTCGCGCAGCGGCTCGATGCGCAGCCGGCCACTCGCCAGCTCCTCCCGAATAGACTTATCGCTCAGGACCACGGTTCCCTCCGGGTTTATCGGGGAAAAGCGGGGTCGGCCTTCACCTTCTCTATCTGGTCGGCGTGGTCGCGGGCGTGCACGTACACAAACGCCGCCCATTCCTTGCATGTCAGGTCGCCGAAGAACGGGTGATTCGCCGTCGCCTTCGAGTCCGCGCCGTCGGGAATCGCCGTTACCGCCGCGCGCAGCTCATCGAACGACCGCGCGACGCCGCGTCGTAGCTCCGCCAGCGTCTTCGGCGCCGTGTCGACAGGCGGATTCGCCATCTTGGCGCTGACGTTCTCGCCAGCGGCCAGCGCCGTGACCAGCCGCGCCGTGCCGCGCATCGACGCGTCGACATGCCGGAGCACTTCCGCGATGCACCATTCGCCCGGCTCCGGGCAGAACTGCGCCTGCGATTCGCTAACGCCTTCCAGCGAGCGGTCAATCCATCCTTCCGAGCGGTCGACGAGCCCAAGCAAGTCGGCTGTGGATTTCGACGCCTGGTGCCTCAGGTAGCCGACAACCTGCTGCCTGGTCTCGTCCGATACCGTCTCTTGATTTTCCGGATTCCCTTGCATCTCGCCCTGCCTCGGTTTTGGCCCGTCCCACGAATCTTCATCATTCTATCACGCGGCGGGCGCCATCTCGCAGACCCTCTTCACTCGCGCGCAGCAATGGGTCGGTATACTTAATTTGTGGGTATCTGCCGAAGGGGCGCAGATGCGAAAGGGAGGTGGAACAATGCCACGTTCGATTAAGGAAGAAGTTCGTCTTGCCAGTACACTGGGAAAGTCCGCGAAGCGCGCGCCGTCGATCTTCAAGAAGGTGCGCGAAAAGGCGGTGGAGACGTATCACGGCGAAGAGGATCGAATCCATCGCGTAGGAGCGGCACTCAAGCGCCCGCCCGAGAAAGAGGGCGACACCGGAGTAAAGAAGGCGGCTACAACGTCCGCCGTGCGCCCGAAACGGAGCACGACGACGCCGTCACGCTCGACCGGCTCGCGCCCAACCGGCCAGTCGCGACCACGGAGCGGCGGCGGCGGCCGACAGGGCGGTTCGCGGTAAGCGCCGTCAGAAGCCGAATCTAGAGAGCCATCCGCAGGCGGGTGGCTCTCTTCGCGTCTTTCGAGCAACGCCGCGCAACTCACCGTTAACTTTTTCCCCAAAAGAACGTTGTAACAATGCACTGAAAAAACGCGCTTGCGCCCCTGTTTACCCTTGACAGTCGGGAAGGCGGGGGCTAGGCTATAGCCCCGTGCGCTTGAAGGAAAGGGATAGAGGCGGTATGGGAGATTTCGAACCTTCAGGCAAGGCCGCGAATCCGGGCCTCTCTTTGCTCGAGTATCAGATCACCCGACGCCGGCTGCTCGCTCTATCCGCGATGGCCGGCGCTGCCGCGGTAAGCGCCAGTTGCCTTCCGCCGGTCGAGCCGAAGAAGGTTGCGTCGGCAACGCATCTGGCCTGGGCCTGGCAGTTTAGCACCGACGGTACGCCGCAGAAGTTGGCAACCGTCCTCGCCCAGTACAACCTCGGGATCATCCTCAAGACGCACAACGGCACCCGCTGGATGGGCGACTGGGACAAGTCTACTCAGGCGGTGACCGGGCCGGCCCAGGTGGCGAACCTGGCCAACTATTTCGAAAAGAACGGCGTCCCGTTCCACACCTACTGCGTCCTGAACGGCCTTGATCCGATGACCGAGGCGCAAATGTGCGCCCAGGTCGCCGCCGCCGGCGCCCGCAGCATCGTCATCGACCTCGAGCCGTGGGCCGGCTACTGGGCGGGCACGCCGCAAAGCGCGGCCGCCTTCGCGAAGGAGTTTCGACGCCAGCAGCCGGATGCAAACGTCACCCTCTGCGTCGAACCGCGGCCCTGGGTGATGCCGCGCATCCCGATGTCCCAGTTCGCTTCGATAGCGCAAATCATCGCGCCGATGATCTACTGGGAGACGTTCAACACCTCCGAAAACGCCAACGACTTCAAGGCCGCCGGTTTCGATCCCGGCGCGAACGGCATCTGCCCTGAGTTCCTCCTCGATGTCTCCAGGAGCATGTTCGCCAGCTACGGCCTTCCCATTCAGCCCGTCGGCCAGGGCGATTCGACGCTCGACGCCTGGGTCCACTTCCTCACCCGCGCCTACGCCCTCGGAATGGGCTGCGTCTCGGCCTGGCGCTACGGCGTCACCAACACAGACGTCTGGCCGCTGCTCAAAGCGAATCCACCGGGCACGCAAATCGTCGCGCCTACGCCGACCGCCTCGCCCACCGTTAAGCCGAAGTTCAAGATCGGCGGCCACGCCAACGTCGTGAACACCGGGTCGTCGTGCCTCAACGTCAGGGATGCGCCGTCGGAATACGCGAACGTCGTCGGCTGCCTGACAGACGGGACAAGAGTGACAATCAAGGACGGTCCGGTCGACGCCGGCGGCTTCCGCTGGTGGCTCGTCCAGACGAGCACGGTGAAGGGCTGGGCTGCCGAAACGAGTTCAATCGGCGTTACCTGGCTGGAGTAGCGGCTGCCGTGGCCTACAATCGCGGCCTCGATACGAACTCGCTGCCCGACAGGTAGAACCGAAGCCTCCGGTCCTTCCACTCTCTCGCATAGGCGACGCCTACTCTCCGCGTCGCTACGATCTGCGATGCCCTGACCCTGTCGCCTCTATCCTCTATCCAGATGAGGTCGCCGCACAGGTCGATGCCGTTCAGGCTGCCGTCGGCGCCGAGCGCGCGGGTTAGCCGCGCCGGCCCGGAAGCGAGGAGCCGGCCAGCCTTGCCACCGCGGTTCGCCCTCATCTCGTCGACGCCTTCCACCGGCTCCAGCGCCCGCAGCAGGACGGCGCCAGCGCTGCCTTCCGTCTCCGTCACAACGTTCATCATCCAGAACAGGCCGTAGATGAAGTACATGTACAGGTGCCCGCCCGCGCCGAACATCACCTCCGTCCGCCGCGTCCGGCCGCGGAAGGCGTGAGACGCCATGTCCCGCACGCCCAGGTACGCCTCCGTCTCGACGATCTTGCCGCCCAGCCGCTTTCCCGCCCGCTCGTAAACCAGGTATTTGCCGAGAAGCTGTTTCGCCACGGTGCGAGCGTCGCGCTCGTAGAAGGAACGTTCGAGCTTATTGTGGACTTCGCGCCCGGAGTTCATGTTTTCCCTGATATCGCGTCCATTGGCTGGCTGGAGTATAGTCTCTATCATCGATCGAGGGCCAAACCATGACCGAAGGCAGCCTTCCTGCGGATCGAGAAGAATGGGCGGGGCTCTACGCCGCTTTCGCCATCTTGCGCAAGGAATCGGAGAGGGCGCTTTCAGCCTGGCAGCTTACGGTGCCGCAGGCGGCGGTGATAGCGCTGCTCGCCGAGGCGCCCGGTCCTCTGCCGATCACGAAGCTCGCCCGGCTGTTGCTTCAGGAGAGTCCCAGCATCACCAGTCTAGTCGACCGAATGTGCGCGGGCGGGCTTGTGAAGCGCATCAAAGACCCGAACGACCGGCGTCTCGTGCTGATTCAATTGACCGCCAAGGGCCGTCGCGTCCACGACGAGGTCCGCTCCCATGCCATGGCCGTGAGCGACGAGATGTTCGGTGTCCTGACCGATGAGGAGCGCGTGACCCTTCGTCGGCTACTGCATAAGTTCGGTCGCGCCAACGTCAAGCGCCTCCGCTGACCATGCCGAGGCCGGCGACGGCAAGTTCCCGTCGCCAGGCACGACAAACCCGATCCCTCGACCCTAGAACGGTGCGATTTCCGGGATCGAGGCGATTCGTCTGCGTTCCCGCCGCGTTTGCGGCTCAGTTAGGTCAGCCATCGCCTCCTTGCGTACCAGCCCGCCGCGCCAAGCAGCAGCACGCCCGCAATCGTCCCGCCGATGATCGCGTACGGCGTCGACGAGCCCCCCGAAGCGCCTGAGGACACGTTCGGCGCCTCTGCCACACCACCGACGGGGGGACGCGCGGTGGGGGTGGGCGATGGCCCCGGAGTGCTGGTCAACGTTGGGGTAGGGGTCGGTGTGAAAGTGGAGGTTGGCGTCGGCGTGGCCGGCAGAGGCGCCACGTAGATCATGTCGTATACCTGCCACGGCTGGGCCGCGCCCGTGTCTTCGTTGTAGCACTGGATCTGGAACCCGTTGGGCCCGACGCTGCCGGTGCTTATGACGTCACAGAGGTTGTACGGGTCAGTTCCATTGAAGGCGGACGAGTTGTTGTGGTCGGGCTTGCTCTGCCAGGGCGCCGGAAGAGCGGGGTCATTGTGGGAGGCGGCGGGAACGGGCGGCTGCACAGGGGGGGTGAGGTGCGCCACGGGGGGCGTGGTAGTGTGGGTCCAGGGATCGGAGATCGTGACCGTCCCCAGACCGGAAACGCCCCCAACGCTATTGTAGGCCACGCCGGCAACGACGTGCGCGCTCTCGACGAAGTAGTAGCCGGGCGCGGGCTCCATCCAAAGCAGCACAACCTGGTTGCCGTTGTTGCTGAGCTGGGTCTCATAGTCCGAGAAGGTAGGTCTCGGCCCCACCTGGTCCACGCCCGGCACTCCGCCGGGTGCCGCCGCTCCCGGGCCGCAGGGGTCGAGGGAGTTCATTGTGGGAACCGATCTGTTGACGATCCAACCCACCCCGACCGCGCACCTGGTCGGATCGATTATGTCGTGGACCCTGAGATTGTTGCCGTAGGCGTTCACATAGTCCCTGAGGCCGATGAGGTAGTCCCACTTCTCGACGCCCTGGCCGTAGCAGTAGTTTTGCTCGCTGAGAGGAGGGTTGGGCTCCCTGATGCCGTCCTGGTTGCCATCATGGAAGGTGCTCTCGGCGATCTTCCTCAGTACCATGGGGTAACCCTTGACCGGAGCCGGAAGGCCGTCGACTGCGTCGCGCGAATCGTACCAGCAGGCGCTTCCAGGCGTTATGCTGCCGGCGTCGATGGCCTGCCACGGGTCACCCCCAGCCACGTTCCCCATCAGCCCCGTTTGTCCCTGATTATCCGCGAGCCACCAGAAGGCATCTGCCGCGGCTCCCGCCCAGCACCAGGCGTCCGAGTGCTGACCCAGGTCGGGCATGGAAGCCTTCCAGAATGTGGCCGGCGGCGCGTCTGCCTGCGCCGTCCCGCCAACAGCGTGCAGCAGGGCGAGTGTGAGGACGGGGGCTATCGCCGCCAGAGCTACCGCACCAACTAGAACTGATACTATCTTCTTCATTTGCTGACCTCTCGCTTCTTGCTGCCCGACGGGCCTGCGCGGTCGCACGTATGCATTTCCTTATGGCGCGCCCGATGCGGCCCGCCGGGCCAATTCGCCGCCTTTCGTTCCGCCCGGCGCCGCGAGTGGCATCCGGACAGGACCGCGGCCAACCCCGCTGAATGCTGTCGTCGCCACCTCCTTTCGGTCGCGATTGAAATCCAGCGAGCCGACCCTCTAGAATACAAAGTGCTAGGGTCTGCGCCCGCATTCCTTAGCCTGGCCCCGTTGGCCACCACCATCGGGGCCGCTTTTTGTCGGTCTTCGGTCTAGCGCCTATCGGCGTAAACGCAAGAACCGACCGAAGCGTCGTCGGTCGGTCCCGCTAAGCGCCCGTCACGGGCTCTTGGCCCGCTGCCGCAGACACGTTGCCGACATCTTGTCCGCCATGTGCCTTTGATCTCGACTCGCTTCCCGCCGGCAAGTCGAGCAGAAGAAACCAGAGCGCCCAGCCGACGCCCTTGAGATCAGGCATTATACACTGCCTGTCAAGAGGCCGCTAGCGCGTCTCATTCGATTCGGTGGGAGGCTTGCCGAACCTGCGTGTCTGTTGACGACAGTGGCTCTGGCTTTCAGGAGAATTAGAGTCGACCGCTGGTTGTCCGGCTACTTTGGGAAGATCTGGCCGGCGGCAGCGGCGGCTATCCGCGGCGCCAGCCAGCGCGCGACGACGTAGGAGCCCTCCGGCGTGAAGTGAACCCCGTCGTAGCGTATGCGGACGCCGTCGATGTACAGGTCCTCGAACTTACCGTTGGGGCAGATGAAGCGCGCCAGGTCGATCAGCGACACCCTGTCCGGGTTCTCCTCAGCGAACCAGCGGTACAAGGCGTTCAGCTGGTCGTCGCGCCAGCGAGCGTCCGCCTCCGCCGCCACGCCCCCGTCCGACAGCATCAGCCAGAGGTCGGGTCGCGGGTACGGCCATGTCAACAGGACTAGCTTCCCTTTCGGCGGGACCACCTTGTCGAGGATCCCCTGCAAGTGGTCCAGCACGTACTTCTTCCATTCCGGCGTGCCGGTCTTGAGAGTGACGCCGTTCACGATGTGGTCCGGGTAGTCCCAGCCGCCGAATATCATGAGCACGATGTCCGGCTGATAGTGCATGGCGTCCCAGACCCAACTGTTCCGCCACTGCTGGCACTGCTGCTCGTGCTGCACCGACAGGTGCCCCGCCATGTCGATCATCATGTCCGCCGGCAGGAAGCCGCAGAAGAGTCCGCCGCGATTCAGGATCGAGAAGTTCCACTCGCGCCCCACGTCAGTCAAGCCCGGGTCGAGCGCGATCCCCAACGAGTCGCCGATTATCATGATCCGCTCCGGCTTGGTGGCTGCCGGGTCAGCCGGGGTTGGCGTCGCCGTCGGTTCGGGCGTTTGGGTCTCGGTGCGTTGCACTTCGGCTGCCGCGACTTGCCGCTTGGCCGAGGCGCGATTGCAGGAAAGCGCCGTCAGCACCAGACCGGCGGCCATCACGGCGAGGAGGACGGCCCCGGCGCTCGTTCTCGCTCCCGGTCGATGGGCCGCGATATGTCGGGCCAGCGGTTGCGGGAGCGGACAGCGCATCGTGAAGCCTCCTCCTGAGGCATCGGAAAACGTACCTGGCGAGGGCCGATGGCCTGATTATAATTGAACCTGTCGGGCTGTCAACTTCCCGTAGGCCATTGACGACTTTGCTAGAATGGAATTGAGAGGATGGTGAGGGGTATGGCAATGCCAGCAGAAACGCCCGAGGAGCCACAAGCCGAATCGGGCGTACTTCAAACAGCAACATTCGCCGGTGGCTGCTTCTGGTGCACCGAGGCGATCTTCAAGAGAATCAGGGGTGTCCGCTCGGTCACGTCCGGCTACACCGGCGGCCAGATGGAGAACCCGTCGTACGGGCAGGTTTCGACCGGCCGCACCGGCCATGCGGAGGCAGTGCAGATCAGTTTCGACCCGCACGTCGTCTCCTACGACAGCCTCCTCGACGTCTTCTGGTCGACTCACGACCCGACCACGCTCGACAGGCAGGGCGCCGATGTCGGCCACCAGTACCGCTCGGCGATCTTCTACCACGACGACGGGCAGCGGCGCGCGGCGGAGGCCTCTCGCGACAGATGGCAGACGTCGGGCAAGCTCAGGGACAAGATCGTCACCAGCGTCGAGCCGTTCACGCGGTTCTACCCGGCTGAGGGTTATCACCAGGACTACTACGACGCCAACCCGCACGCGTCCTACTGCTCGATAGTAATCGAACCCAAGATCCGGAAGCTGCTACGCGACTTCCGCGATGAGGTGAAGGAGGAGTACCGGTGAAGGGAAGCAAAATCAAAGTAAGCGATGAAATGAAGGAGAAGCTGACGCAGGAGCAGTACAACGTCTGCTTCTTGAAGGGGACGGAGCCGCCGTTCTCAGGCAAGTACACGCACAACAAGGCGCCCGGCAGCTATCGCTGTTCCGTCTGCGGTACCGAGTTGTTCACGTCCGAGTCGAAGTTCGACTCGGGCACCGGCTGGCCGTCCTTCGACCGCGCTGAAGGTAACGAGCGCATCGAATACACCGACGACTACACGTACGGGATGCGGCGGACTGAGGTGACCTGCGCGAACTGCGGCTCGCACCTGGGCCACGTGTTCGACGACGGCCCGACGGAGACGGGCAAGCGCTACTGCATCAACTCCTTATCGCTGGAGTTCGTTCCGAAAGCGAAGGAGACCGCAAAGTAAGGCGAGGGGCTCGAGCCAGCAGATCCTCTGGGACCCGTCCCGGCTCGATCGTCAACTCATAGCGTGGGAGACGTGACGCTCTCCGACGCCTCCTCGGAAAGGCGGAGGAGGCCCGCAGCCAGCTCTTCCACGCTATACGGTCCCTGTCGACGGTGTCGCAGCAGAGCCGGGATGTTCACCGAATAGCGATTGCGCCGGCCTACCTTTTCCCGCGAGATCATGTCGTCCTCTTCCAGCGCCCGCAGGATGGAGAAAGCCGCCCTGTCCGTGATGCCCACGGCAAGGGCGATGTCACGCTGCGTCGAATGCGGGTGGTCGATGACGTGGATCAGGACCAGGGCGTGATTAGTAAGAAAATCCCAATGAGCCATGTTTTTTCCCTCCAAAGGACTTGACAAGGCCAACAAGGGAAGTAGAATGCATGTAACAAGTAACTAGTCATTAAGTTCTGGGTACGTCTGTCTGGAATATTGTAACCGGTCTTGGCTGTCGAGAATCATTGTTCATCCTGAGCGCTCCAAAGTCAAGATGTTGGAGCGACGAAATGAAAGAAAATCTCGTCGGAGGCCGGAGAACCAGAACGCCGCGGAGAGGAGATCTCTAGGGCCGTCCAATCAGGGAGGATTCGGAGCCCGTCGTCGCAGAGGGGGACTAGGCCACTAGTCGGGGCTGGACGACACGGGCGTCAGCGGTGGCCGGGCCTGCGGAGAGCGGCGATGGGCGATCGGAGTTCGGGGTCCGAGGGGTACCCCGCCGGGCGGCTGGTCAGGGTCGCGCTATCCCGCCCCCGTTGGCCCGGTCACTAAGAAATCGGGGTCACGCTGCCGGCAGCTAATGATGCCTCGTGTGTAGTTTCGCGCCTGCCTGCGCGCACGTCGCCGGCTTCCTCAACGCATTCCTAACACCCTTGCCGAATCTGCTGGTGTTATAATTGATCAGGGATCTGTACCAGAAAGGTTTGGCAGACAATGACGTTCAGTTCGGCAAGGTTGAGCGTCGCGCTTGCGACGCTACCGTTAGTGGCGGTCGTCTTTCGCCATGGCGATCGCTTTGGAGATGGATGGCGAATTGTAGGGTTGCTGATGTTCGTCATCTTCTGGGTGGCTGTTGTCGCCCTTGTAGTTTGGGCGTTCACGCGAGTCGCCGGGACGCACAAGGCCGAGAAGAGCCCTCTGGACATCGCGAAGGAGCGTCTGGCCAGGGGCGAGATATCGGCCGAGGAGTTCGAGCGAATCAAGCAGCAACTGGTCTAGGCGCCGGCGCCCGGCAGGCGCAGAATCACATAACGAAAAGGGGGCCCGACAAGTTCGTTCTTGCCGGGCCTCTTCAATCGGTGTCGAAGCTAGGAGCGGTACCGCTGGCCAATTGCCTCCAGTCCTGCCTTTGCGAGGTCTTCTGGAGTCATCACAATCCGGAACTTCACGGTAGCGTTGAAGCTGAGGAAGAACGGTTCCGCAAGCGCCGGTACCCTTGACGGCTCCGGCACGTCGACGATCAGGACCGCCCCACGGGCGCCATCCCGTTCACTGAAGTAAACTGTTTCGGGCTTGATATCCTCTAACGCTTGCTGGATCTTTGCACCGACGGTGCCGTTCCTCGTGAGGGTGTTGAAAGGTTCAACCGGAAAATCGACTAGCATTAGCATACGCATCTTGCGTCCTCCTATTCTGGCGCGCCCGTCTGGACCGCCTCTCTAACCGTATAGGTCGGATGTGGCGGGCGCGTGAACCAGAACCCGTGGGTGGTGAAGGAAGCGTGCAGGGTCGATAGATCAGTCGGCGAGAGCCCGACGAGTTCGTTCTCGCCGGGCCTCTTCGATCAAGACGATGGAATGGGCCACTTAGGCCCTAGCGGAAATGCCTGCCGGGCTCCGGCGTACCGGTCCCATTTTGCCTGTGGGGTGGCGATGGTGCGCGTCGGATTCTTCACTTCGCCGCGGATAGGCGACATCCCGTCCGGTCGCGCTTTGCCGACGTTCTTCGTGGCGCGGTGCGTTCCCTGAGCGAACGGCGTGGAGCGGCAAGCGGCAGTAGACGAATTCCCAAAGTTGGTGGAGGGCCGTGAGGGATTTGAGCCCTCGACTCCCGGATCAAAGGGCGGTGAGCCGTTCGGCCGGCATCCGGTGGTCTTCACCGAATCCGAGGGAAGGAGTCAAGCTGACAAGGCCGCAGGGTTCCGACAGCGCTCGCGGGAAAAGACAAGAGCCGGCGGCACAGGCCGCCAGCTCTTTCTATCAGGACAACTTGGGCTGACAGGCTAGGCCAGCAGCTTGGGAACGTTCCTCAGGATGGTCTCGGCCTCCCCAACGATCTCCTGCACCATGTCGTTGACCTTAGGCATGTCCTTGATGCGCTGAGCCACCTCACCGGCGGCCATCATCGCCTTTTCCTTGTCGCCGTCGAAGACAGCTTTGATTGATTCAATTTCGTAGTCAAGCAGGGACATGTCCATTGTGTCGAAGTCATCCGGCGTGCCGAGGAAGACGCCGGGCGACTTCTTAAGGGTGTTGGCGGCGTGTTCAACGCTGCGGGGCGTCTTCAGCCAGCGGGCAGGGCCAACAACACCGCGCGCCACGAGCGTTGCTCTGTCACCGGCCGCTACAACTTCTTCCTTCCACATCTGATGGAAGTCGCTCTCCTGCGTAGCCAGGAAGCGCGTGCCCATCTGCGCGCCGTCCGCGCCCATAACGAGCGCAGCCGCGAGGGTCTTGCCGTCGGAGAATCCGCCGGCGCCGCAAACCAGGGTATTCTCGTCGGATACCGTTTCCACCACTGCTGGAAGCAGGATCATCGAGTGGACCGGTTCCCAGGAGGTGTGGAAGCCTCCTTCATGACCGGAAGCTACAATAACGTCGACTCCTGCCTTCTTGCAGCGCAAAGCTGCCTTGACGGAAGGGACAACGTGCATCCAGGTGAACCCTGCCCCCTTTATCTTGTCCTTCCAGCCCAGGGGGTCGCCGGCTGACGTGAAGATCACCTTGAAATGCTTCTTGATGTCCGGGTTCTCCTCACACACCTTTATGGCTGTGTCGACTATGACGCGTGAGCGATCGAGGACCTCCGCCGAGACCATCACGTTGATGCCGAAAATACCGCCTTTGTCCTTGACCAGGTTGTAGGTCCGTTTCAGCACCTTTTCGATGACAGTCGGCATGTCGTCATCGTAATCTGCGCCGGCAGTGCTTACGAAGCCTTTGTAGACCCAGGGCTGGGTGTCCTTGTTAAAGACACCGCTGGTCGAAAGCAGCCCTAGGACACCGGCATTGGCCGCAGCAACTGCCAGATTGTTGTTGCTGAAAGGTCCCATCCCTGCCTGGATGATGGGATACTTGATTCCGGTCAGGTCACACAGTCTCGATTTGATCATTGGAGTTCCTTTGCATGTATTGTTACCATCCAGAAGAGCCGGTTGGAGGGCCGTGAGGGATTCGAACCCTCGACTCCCGGATTAAAAGTCCGGAGCTCTGCCGCTGAGCTAACGGCCCCCAAAGCAATATAGAAGACGCTCCAAACACCTGTCAAACGAGATGGACGGATCGACGGGATGCTGCCAGAGGAAGAAGATACCGCATCAAGGGAAGGTTCGACTACGTCTCCGTCAGCGGCAAGCCGTCGCTACAGAGCGGGCAGTCCGAAGAATCGTAGGACGGCACGACAAGCTCCAAGCAGGCGAAGAACGGCAGCCCGAAATCGGCCTTTCCGCCCGTCCGGTCGACGAGCACCGCCACGCCTACCGGTTCGCCACCCGCCTGTCGGACCGCATCGATGACCTGGCGTATGCTGCCGCCGGTCGTCAGTACATCGTCGACCACCAGCACCCGCTCGCCGGCGTTCACGCGAAAGCCGCGCAACAAGCGTCGCTCGCTGCCGGCCGTCTCGGCGAAGATGCCGCGCACACCGAGCTGCCGCGCCACCTCGAAGCTGAGGATGACGCCGCCGGTCGTCGGTCCGGCCACGAGCTCGACGCCGCTGTTTCGGAAGTGGTCCGCGATCAGGCCGCAGAGGCGCTGCGTGTACGCGGGATACTGGAGAACCTGGAACTTCTCGAAATAGGTGCCGGAATGCCGGCCGGAAGTGAGCTTGAAATGCCCCTCGAGTACGGCGCCTGCCCGGCGCAGCATCTCCAGGAGCTCATCGTTCAAGGCGAGTCCCCTTGCGTTCCCAGCGGCTGAATCGACGGATGGGAGACGAAGCCGAACGAGTCGAACGGCCAGTACGAGACCCACGCCCGGCCGATGATATTCGCCTCCGGCACGAAGCCCCAACTGCGCGAGTCGTAGCTGTTATTGCGGTTGTCGCCCATAACGAAGTACTCGCCGTCCGGCACAAGCTCCGGGCCGAAATCGTGCTGCGTTCGGTCCGGAATGTACTTTTCGTCAAGCGCCTTTCCGTTGATGAAGACAAGACCATCCTTTATCGCCACCTGTTCGCCGGGCAGGCCAATGACACGTTTGATGAAGTCGCGGTCGGGCTGGTTTGGAAAGCGGAAGACGATCACGTCGCCGCGGCCGGGCCCGCCGAACAGGAAGTGCGAGCTGTCGTCGACATGAACGAACGGGATGACATCGAGAAACCCCAGGTTCACTTTGAAATAGGAAGCCTTATTCACCAGGATGAGCTGACCATCGTGGAGCGTGCCCTCCATGCTCGACCCCTCGACGCGGAAGTTCTGCACGACCAGCCGCAGGCCGATGAAAAGGAGCAACGCGAAGATGCCGATCTCGACCAGATCGCGGACGAGTCTGCCCACGCTGGCCAGTCGCGATTTCCGTCCGACCGGCGGATGCGGTCCTTCGACCGTCCACGGGCCGTAGTCGATCGGCAGGCCGGTTTCAGTGGACCAGATAAAGTCGCCTGATGAGGCTTCCGAAGAGCGTCGGGAAGACTTGCGCTTCTTCTTGTCGTCTGCCTTCTCGGGCTCCTCGACGGGGTTGTCCGGGGTTTCACCTAGCATTGCTTTGCCACGATTATAGCATGCTTCCACATTCCAAACTCACGGCAGGCCGAGTTGTTACCATAACGCGCCGCCTGAAGCGACACGCCACTCCATTAAGCCTCCTGAGAGCGGCGAAATCTACCCCTATTCTGTTAAACTTGTCTACACGAGCGGAATTGGAGGTGCAGCCTGACCCGCCGGGGCCCTCTCACCGACCTCGACGAAGGCGTTCTCTTGGAGCGATGCCGCGCCGGCGATGTCGCTGCCTTCAACGTCCTCGTCGAAGCGCACCAGGACACAGTCTTCGGCCTGTGCCTGCGCATGCTCGGCTCGACGCAGCCCGCCGAAGACGTGACGCAAGAGACCTTTCTGAGCGCCTACCGGAACGTCGAGCGCTGCCGCGACGCCTTTCGCGCCTGGCTACTCCGAATTGCCGTTAACGCCTGCACCGACGAACTGCGCCGCCGCCGTCGCCGCCCGCAGCTCTCTCTCGACGACGCTACTACTGACGCCTCGCCGCTCGATCTGCCCGATCCGTCCGAGTCGCCGGAAGAGGCGGCCCTTCGTGGCGAGCTCAGCCGCCACATCCAGTCCGGCCTGATGGCGCTCCCACTCGACCAGCGCGCGGCCGTCGTCCTGCGCGACGTTCAGGGCCTCAGCTACGAGGAGATCGCGCAGACGTTGCGCCTGTCGCCCGGCACCGTGAAGTCGCGCCTCAGCCGCGGCCGCGCCCGCCTTCGCGACCTGCTCCTCCAGCAGCGGGAACTTTTGCCCCGGCAATTTCGTCTTACTGATTGAAGCCGCCTGCCAGCGGACTTCCCGAGAAGAGGAGGAGACCCGTGAGGTTCCTTGCATTCCGTCGTCATCATGCCGACGAAAGCGATCTGTCCGCCTACATAGACGACGCGCTTTCGGAAGTGAAGCGCGCGCGCGTGGAGGCGCATCTCCGTTCGTGCGACGACTGCGCCCGCAAGGTCGCCAAGCTGAAGCAGTTGGTCGCGGAGCTGCACGCCCTGCCGGAGGCAAAGGCGCCGCGCTCGTTCGCGCTGACGCCGGAGTCGGTCGCGGCGCTGAGCCGCCAAAGCGGCTCGGGGTTGGAAAGACAGAAGACGGTTGCCAGGCGCGCCTACCTCGGCCTCAGCGGCGCGACGGCTGCGGCGGCGCTCCTGCTGGTCGCCGCGTTTGGGGCGGACCTCTTCGTTGTATCGAACGGCAGCGGGGAGCAGCCCAATTCACTGCCGGTCGCGGCTTCCTCGTCAGACAAATCTCTTGGTATGCCGCAGGCCGCGGCCGCGCTTCCCGATGCCACGGCGTCGTCGTTCGGAGCTCTTCAACCCGGCGCGACTACGGGGAACGCGGGACAGGCGCCCGCTCCCCCAATTCCGCCGTCAGGCACCGCTGTACCGGGAGAAGTGATTGCTCCTCCCGCGACGCCAGAGGGTGGCCAGGCGGGTGGCGGAGCCGTCGGTTCCGGAGAGATTGCACCTCCGCCGCTTCCAATCGGCACGCCGGGCGAGAACGTCGAGCCGCCATTGAACGTGCCCAACGTCGCCGCGACCGCTGTGCCGAATGAGGAGGATCTGTTTCAGGCGAATCAGCCGACGGCCGCTACAACGCCTAGCGCGCCGGTCGCCGCGCTTCCAGCGGCAAGTCCGTCCGGCGTCGCCACGGCGGTCCCGTCGCTCGCGAAGACGTCCGAGCTTGGCCCGCAGGCGCAACCTGCGGAAAAGAGCGCGTCGCATGCCTGGCTGTGGGCGCTGGAGGGAGTCGCCGGCGGGCTGTTCATCGGATTCGGGTCTTCCGCTTTCTGGATGCGACGTCGTTGGGTTCGGATCAATCGGGACTCATAGGTCAGTCAAAGGAGACGAAGTCATGAGCGAGAAAAGCAAGTACGTCGGAATCCTCGGAATCCTCGCCCTGCTGGGTCTGGGCCTGCTCGCCATCTTGGGCAGCGCCTGCGGGACCGAGAAGGTGACCCTTGCCGCCACGGACAGCGGCTCGACGCCGCAGGGCATCACCGTCAGCGGCGAAGGGAAGGTCAGCGGCGTGCCGGACACGGCCGTCCTGAGCCTCGGCGTCAGCAGCGTCAAATCGACGGTGAAGGACGCCCGCGACGAGGCCGCCGGCACGATGCAGAACGTCATCAACGCCATCAAGGGCGACGGCGTCGCAGAAGAGGACGTTCAGACGACGCAGTACGACATCTCGCCGGAGTACGATTACCCGCAGAACGGGTCGCCGAAGCTAACCGGCTACCGCGTCACGAACACGGTGACCGTCAAGGTTCGCGACGTAGACAACACAAGCAAAGTGCTCGACGACGTGACGGCTGCCGGCGGTGACATCGTTCAGGTGCAGGGCATCAGTTTCACCATCGACAATCCGGAGACGCTGCAAGACCAGGCGCGCGGCGAGGCGGTGACCGACGCGAAGGCCCGCGCCCAGCGCATCGCCGATACAGCGGGCGTGAAGCTCGGCGCGCCGATATCCATCTCAGAGGGTACCAACGTTCAGCCCGTGCCGGCGATGGCGCCCTTCGGCACCGCCAACGGTGCTGCGCCGTCGACGCCCATCGAGACGGGCCAGCTAGACGTCGACATCACCGTGCAAGTCGTCTTCGCTATCGAATAGCAATCGTCCAGGCGCAAGCGGATAGCCGCTAGACAGGGAAAGGAGAGTGAACAATGATTCGACGCGCAATCTCGACTCCCTTACTCGCAGGCCTCGTGGTCGTGGCGGCGGTGTTCGTCGCCTGCGGAGGCGGCGGCAATACCGGAAGCAACGGCAGCGTAGCTAAGAGCCTGCCGGCGGCGCAGTCAGACCAGACGTCCGGCTCCGCCGCCGTCCCGGGGTTGGCGCCCATGGCCCCCGGCGCGTCCGGCGACCAATCGGCGGGCGGGACTGACCTGGCGCCTGCCGAGTCATCGTCTTCCGCAGATCGAAAGGTGATCCAGAACGCATCGCTGGAGCTGAAGGTCCAGGACGTGCCGCGCGCCTACCAGGACGCGGCCCAGGTAGCGCTCGACGAAGGCGGCCTCGTGCTCGACTCGTCGCTGGCCCCGACGCAAGACAAGCCGGAAGCGACCCTCACGCTTCGCGTTCCGGCGGCGACCTACGAGGACGCGTTGAAGAAATTGAGCGCTCTAGCCATCAGCGTGGACAGCCAGACTTCCAACGCGCAGGACGTCACCGACCAGTACACCGACCTTCAGGCGCGGCTCCGCAGCGCTCAGGCCGTGGAGGCGCGCTATCTCGACCTGCTGACGAAGGCTAACACGATCGACGACATCCTGAAGGTGCAAGACCGGCTGGCGCCCGTGCGGACGGAGATCGAGCAGATCCAGGGGCAGATAAACGTCATGGACAACCTGTCGGCAAACGCGACGATCAAAGTGCACCTGTACAGCGAGGCGCCACAAACGCCGGCGCCGAAGGGCGGCCCCGACCCGCTGGCCGCCGCTGCGAACGGCTGGGCGTCGTCGCTGGTGTTCCTGCGAGCGGTTGCGACGGGATTGCTGGCGACCGGCGCCTTCCTCTGGTGGTTCGCGCCCGTGCTTGGAGTGGCGCTAATAGTGGTGGTCGTTCGATACCGTCGACGTCAAACCTAGCCAAGTCGGCGGCGGGCCGTGCGCGGCTGACGCCTTGCACGCCGGCGGTTCGGGTTGCCGAACCGCCGGTCCCGTCTGTCCCGTCTGCCCCATCCGCTATAGCGTCCCCTCGAGGCCTCGGTCGCTCGCTACAACTGGAACGTCGCTGCCGATGCTTGCGTCACCGGCGAAGGCGGTTTCGTATCGACCATCACGTTCAGGCAGGCCGGGCGTCCGGCCGCGAAAGCCCGTTCCAGCGCCTCGCCGACCTTCCGCGGGTCGTCCAGTAGCTCGCCGTACACGCCGAAGCCTTCTGCCGCCTTCTCGTAATGCACGAGGCCAAGTTCCGTCGCGACAACCTTCGCGCCGCGGAGCTGTTGCTCGTGCTTCACCATTCCCCACGCCTGGTCGTTGTTGATGACCACCACTATCGGCAGCTTGTGTCGCACCGCCGAGTCGAACTCCGCGAAGTTCAGCCCGACCGAGCCGTCGCCGGTCACCACCAGGACCCGCTTTTCCGGATGAGCTATCTTCGCCGCCATGCCGAACGGGATGCCGATTCCCAGGCAGCCCAGGTAGCCGTACGAGATGAAGCGTTGCGGCTTGTTCATCGTTGCCGCGATCTGCATCCAGACGAACGTCTCGCCGCCGTCGACCACGAGGATATCGTCATCGCCGAGAAAGCGGTCGATCTCCTGCATGAGGCGCAGCGGGTGCATCGGCAGCGAGTCCGACTCCAGCGCGTCCTTGTACAGAAAGCGCCACGCCTGCTGCGCTCCCTTCAGGGTCGACGCCCAGGCGCTGCGGTCCGGGAATGTGCGACCTTCCGCTGCCCTCACAAGCGCCCGCAGCGCTTCGCCGCAATCGGCGACGATGCCGAGCTCGATGTCCCGGCAGCGTCCAATCTCCGCCCCTTCGATGTCGATCTGGATGAGCTTTGCCTCTGGCGGCAGCCACGTGCCACCGGCGAGAAACAGGCCGATGCGCGCGCCGAGCAGGATGATCAGGTCCGGAGCGTTGTCCGGCTGGAGCGCGAGCACCGCCAGCGTCCCCAGGCTTCCGGCGCCCAGTGGATGCCCTTCCTCCGGTACGGCGCCCCGCGACGGCCCGTGCCCGAGCACCGGCGTCGATGTCATCTCGGCGAAGCGACGCAGCTCCGCCGCGCCGTCAGCGATCCAGCCGCCGCGGCCGGCGACAATGATCGGCCTTTTTGCCTCTGCCAGCATCGAAAGCGCCGCCTCCACCGCCTCGGGCGATGGCGCGGGTGGCGAAGGCTTCGTCACCTGCGGGATGCATACCGACTCCTCCTCCACTTTGGCGAAGACCACGTCGATGGGGATCTCCAGGAAAACGGGTCCCGGCCGGCCCGTGGTCGCCTCGCGGAAGGCCATTGCCGTGTACTCCGCAATGCGCGCCGGGTCCAGGACCGTCCGCGACCACTTCGTGATCGGCGCCAGCAGCGCCCGGCCGTCGAACTCCTGCAACGTGAGCCGCTCCTCGTCGCGCAGGGCGTGGCGGCCGCCGATTATCACCATCGGCACCCCGTCGACGAAGGCGTCGGCGACGGGCGTGACCACGTTCGTTAGGCCCGGTCCCGCCGTGACTGCCACGACGCCGGGCTGGCCGGTGAGCCGGGCCCAGCCTTCGGCCATGTGCCCCGCCGCGGCCTCGTGACGCGTATCGTAAACCCTGATTCCCGCTTCCGCGCAGGCCTGGATGACCGGGTCGATGTGGCCGCCGTGCAGACCGAAGATCTGCCTTATCCCTTCCTTCTCCAGCATGCGTGCCAGCACCTCGCCGCCGTTTATCTCGCCCATCGTCTGATTCCTTTCATCGCAAAGTCGCAGCTATTCGATTGGCCGATCATAGCACCGGTCAGGGGGAAGTCAAAAGTCGCGTTTCGGGCGGTCGCCTTGACCTGAGAGCTCACAACCTGCTAGACATATTGTGTGACTTTGACAGATGCTGCGAATCTGCGGCAGTTTTCCTTAGCGGAGGCGGAAAAATGCAGGGGGTGGATCTAGACGAAGGGCGTCCCCGTTGGATCCGGCGAATAGTCGCGCTGCTCGTCGTGCTTGCCATCGGCGGCGCTGCTGCGTTCTTTATCAATAGAGCTACGGCCGGAGGCGGCCAGCAGGCGCAGCCCTACACACCGTATACCGTCGGCACCATGACCCTTCGCGCTATGGTCCAGACCGCGGGAGTCTCCGTCGCCCAGGATGAGGCCGACCTCAGCTTCACGACCCCCGGCCAAATAAACAAGATCTACGTCAACATCGGCGACCGCGTCACGGCCGGCCAGCCGCTCATAGGGTTGAAAGCGGACCAGCTCCAGAACGCCGCCACAACCGCGCAGTCCGCGCTGACGTTGGCCCAGCTGCAATTGCAGAAGCTCCAGGAAGGCGCTACCGCCACGGACCTCGGAAAAGCGGAGGAGGCGGTGGTAACCGCAAACGCCGAGCTAACAACGGCCCAGAACGCCCTCCAGGACGCCACCGACCCGCCGACGGATGCTGAGCTTACCGCCGCTCATCAGGCCGTCGCTGCCGCAGAGGCCGCCCTCTCTGCCGCCCAGGACAAGCTGCAAACGCTCAGGAACGGCGCCAGCGATGCCGATATTGCTGCTGCCCAGGCCGCCCTCGACGCGGCCAAGGCCAAGCTCACCCAGGCGCAGAACGTGCAGCAGGTCGCAACGGCCCAGGAGGCGGACGCCCAGAGCGCATTCCAATACGCCGGGGCTATTTATTGCAATGTGAGCGGCTCCCTGGCCGACATTTGCGCAAGCCTCAGTGCAAACAATTACCGGAACGTGCTCACAACTGACCAGGTGCATGAGTTGCTGGGTGGGACGCCGGATCCGCTGAGCCCTCTCGGGGAAGCAATCTCGGCCCTGGTCACAAAGAACGACACCTATCGGAGCGCAATCGCCGCCGTTGGTCCGGCAAACGACGCCGTCACCGCCGCCACGTCCGGCCGCGACGCTGCGCAGAAGGCGTTGGACGAGGCGAACGGCGGAGCCAGCTCTGACGACGTCGACGCCGCAAAGCAGGCGGTCACCGCAGGTCAGGCGGCGGTGGATGCTGGCAATGCGGCCCTCCAGCGGCTAATAGACGGCCCCACCGATACCCAGATTGCCGACCTCCAGGCCGCCGTCGACAAGGCCCAGGAAGATGTCGTCGCCGCCCAGATAGCGCAGGCTGAGGTCGGTCAGGGCGCAACCGCTACCGAGCTCGCGATGCAGCAGGAAGAAGTGCATCAGGCGGAACTAGCGGTGGAGAGGGCGAATCTCGCCGTCAAAGACATGACGCTCACGTCTCCGTTCGACGGCGTCGTCTCGGCGCTTCCCGTGAAGATCGGCCAGGTGGTCAACGCCAGCGTACCCGCGGTTACCGTCCTTACGCCGGGTCAGCTAACGTTTGATCTGAACATCGGCGAGACGGACCTTCCCTCCGTCCGGCTTGGCGAGCAGGGCACTATGACGTTCGACGCTATTCCAACGAAACAATACCCGATTGAAGTTATTGCCGTTAGTCTTTCGCCCGAAACCAACCAGGGCGTGATCATCTACAAGGTCAAATGCAGGATAGACGGCAATTTGAACGACCCGAACGGGCCGAACCCCGCGCCCGGCATGAATGGGTCCGCCAGCCTCGTCACCGACACCCGGCCGGACGTGGTTGCTATCCCCAGCGCGCTTGTTCGAAGCCGGGGCGTGCAAAAGGTGGTTGAGGTGGAGGTGAGCAAAGGCAAGACGCAAATGATGCCCGTCACAACCGGTTTGAGCGACGGCGACAACATCGAAATAACCGGTGGCCTGAAGGTCGGCGATATCCTGGCCGTGCACTCGGCCGCGACCCCAACACCGGCATCCGCGGACCAACAACTTCCGGGCCACGTCCAGTAGCCTCGCCGACGACCGTGATCACGCTCGAAAACATCGATAAGATATACCGCACCGGCGATGTGCCGATCTACGCGCTCCGCTCAGTCGACTTGCAGATCGAGGACGGCGAGTTCGTCGCGATAATCGGACCCTCCGGCTCGGGCAAGTCCACTCTCATGAACATCGTCGGCTGTCTGGACGTGCCGAGCGCCGGCAGATACAGCCTCGACGGCGTGACGGTCAGCACCCTGAGCGACGGCTCCCTCGCCCGCATCCGCAATCGACGCATCGGCTTCGTCTTCCAGAGCTTCAACCTCCTGCCGCGGCTAACCGCCCGTGAGCAGGTGGAAGTGCCGCTGATCTACCGCGGCGCCCGCAATCGAGGCAAGGTCGCCAAGCAGGCCCTGGCCGAGGTGGGACTGGGAAAGCGCATCCATCATCGCCCGACGCAGCTTTCCGGCGGAGAGCAGCAGCGTGTGGCCATCGCTCGCGCCATCGTCAGCCGCCCGACACTTCTTCTGGCGGATGAGCCCACGGGCGCTCTCGATACCACCACGAGCCACGAAATCATAGGCCTTTTCGAGGCCTTGAACCGCGACCTTGGCATAACCGTCGCTTTCGTGACGCATGACCTGGAAGTAGCGAGCCATACGCGCCGGATAGTGAAGCTGCGTGACGGTCAGGTGGTCAGCGACGAGGCGAACATGCCGCGTTCAACTCCGCAGGCCGCGCCTCCTGTAAGCGCGGCATCGACCGGGCCGCCGGCATAGGTAGTGGAACAAAAGTTGCGATGAACATATTCGACACGATTCCCATCGCCCTCCGCGCTCTCGCCGCCAACAAGATGCGGTCGCTCCTGACCATGCTTGGCATCATCATCGGCGTCGGCGCCGTGATTTCGCTTATGGCGGCGGGCCAGGGCGCCCAAAAAGGCATCACGAATCGCATCCAGGGCTTGGGCAGTAATCTACTCTTCATTCGCCCGGGATCGCCGGACGACAACCCGACGAATAACCCCCTCGGCGACACGGTCCTCACGCTCGTGAGCACGGATGTCGATGCCATAAATAACCCCGACCGCTTCCCATACGTGGAAAGCGCCGTGGGCCAGGTGTTCTTCACGGCGCCAGTCGTAGCAGGCGGGAAAAGCGTCAGCACCAACATTACGGGCGTTACTCCCGGCTATCAGGTCACGCGCAATCACTATGTAGCCACTGGAAGGTTTATCAACGACGACGATATTACGCGGAAAGGCCTCGTGACGGACCTCGGGCCGAACCTTGCGGCGCGGCTCTTCGGCGACGGCGTCGACCCCACCGGCCGGACCGTCCGCATAACGGTCGGTGCTTTTAGCGTTTATTTTAGCTTTAATTTTCAGGTGATCGGGGTCATGGAGCCCAAGGGCGCCAATGCTACCGAAAATGAAGACGATACGATGATCATACCCCTGCCAACGATGCAGTCCCGTATCCCTTATATTCGCAATCCTAAGGGGCTAACTAACGTCCATCAGATAACCGTCAAGATAACCGATTCGAGCAAGTTCGCGCAGGCTAAGGAAGAGATAGCGGCCCTCCTCCGCGACCGTCATGGCGCGGACAAGAATGACTTCACGATCCAGTCCCAATCGGACCTCGTAAACACCGCCAACGAAGTGTCGCAGACATTGACAGTCTTGCTAGCGAGTATCGCCGGCATCTCCCTGATCGTCGGCGGCATCGGTATCATGAACATCATGCTTGTCTCCGTGACGGAGCGAACGCGCGAGATCGGCATACGCAAGGCGTTGGGCGCGAGGCGGGTTGATATCCTCTGGCAGTTCATCGTCGAGGCGCTTACGGTGACCATGCTTGGCGGCCTCGTCGGCGTCGGCACCGGCGTCCTGCTGGCGAAGGTGGCGAACGGACAGCACCTCTTCGGGCGAGACCTCTATACGGCCATCACGCCGTTCTCCATCATCGTCGCCTTCAGCGTCTCGGCCGCCATCGGCCTCTTCTTTGGCATCTACCCGGCCTTCCGTGCCTCCCGCCTCAATCCCATCGAAGCGCTCCGCCACGAGTAGCCCTACGACGCGCTAATCCTCTCAAGAAAGAAATAGCCGACCTCTCCGGCCAGCCTGTCCTCGAATCCCAGCCAGAAGTGGTCCGCGCCCGGCACGACGGCAACGCGACTTCCCGCCGGCAGGTCGCCCCCAATTCGTTCCAAATCACGGGGCGGCGCGATGTTGTCCCGCTCGCCGAAGACGAACAGCGTTGGGCAGGTCAGGTTGAGGGGCGTCTCCCTTCCCAGCGGCGCCGAGACCGCGGCGCTCGCCGTCAGCCTCTCGTCTCCGAGCGAAAGCGCGACAATGGCGCCGAAGGAGTAGCCGGCTAGACAGAGACGGCTCGCGTCGACGCCGGGACGCGACGCCAGGAAGTCGAGCGCTGCGCGGGCGTCTTCCCGCTCGTCGACGCCGCCTCCGTGCGCCCCGCCGCTGCGACCGACGCCGCGGAAATTAAAGCGCAGCGCCTCAAATCCCTCCTCGGCAAGCGCAGCGCAAAGCGCGACGACCACGTTGTTGTGCATGTCGCCGCCGTAAAGCGGATGCGGCTGAAGGACAGCGGCGGCTGGAGACGGAGCGCCTCGCCGTGGTGGATGATGGAGCACCCCTTCGAGCTCGATGCGCCCCGAAGGGAAGACTACCGCTTCGCTTGACGGCCGGTCGGAAGCTTCGTCTGATGGCATCTACCGCGTTGGGCGGTTGCCGCTATTTGAGGCGACGGATGTTGGCGTCGCGGAACGCGCGCAGCGCGTCTGTCAGATTCGCCCGCTGCGCTTTGGACAGAGGCGCGAATAGCTCCTCCGTTGCGGTGCGAAGGTGCGGACGCACTTCGTTCAGCAGCGAGCGCCCCTTTCGGGTGAGCTTGATGAGCGCCTTGCGCCGGTCCTTTGGATCGGCGAGGCGGTCGACGAGGCCGCGCTCGACCATCCGGTCAACCAACGTGCTCGTGCTCGGGCTTTCTTGAATAAGCAAGCGGGCGAGACGGCTGACCATGATGGAGGACTTCATGCCGTCAAGAATACCAAGCGTGAGCGCCTGCGTGACAGTGAGGTTCCAGGGGGCAAGCGCGCGCTCCGTATGCTTGCGCATGATTACGTAGGCAGCCGAAAGTAGCAGAGGCTCTTCGGCTCCGTTCTGCGGGGACGGTTCATTATTCATCTTCGGTTACCTTATCTTGTATTCTGGTGTTGTCATTATATGATCGTTTTTGTCTTTGGAGCAACAACGATTAGTACTCTAGAGTCGAGAGCTCTACTTGACAGTCACTGGCATTAGGGTTAGGAATAGAAGTAGACTGTATGAGAAGAGCTCGGCCGAGGACGTTCATGATTGGGAATCAGCATTACGGCAGGACTGGCGGCGGGCCGCCGGCCGACTATTAAGGTCGCTACGAAAAAACATCTTTTCGAGCGTACCACCAGAAACGGAGGTTGACAAGTGGCAACAAGGACGCGTGCCCCTAAAGCAAAGCCGCAGGACAAAGAAAAAGTGCTGGGCAACTGGTATCCCCTCTATGAAGCCTACAACGCCGTATTCAAAGTGCAGGAACTCTCGATTATCCCGCAGGGCATATCACTGCCTCAGTTGCAAGTGCTCGCCCTTCTCGCCTATGAGCGGCGACCGCTCGCCATCAGCGAGCTCGCCTCCTGGATGGTGAAGGAGCCGAACAGCCTCACCGGCCTCGTCGACCGCACGGAAGCCAAAGGCTGGGTGAATACCCACGGCGACCCCAAGGACCGCCGCAAGAGGCTCGTCGAGTTCACGCCCAAGGGCCGCAAGAAGTTCGAAGATGCGTTCTCCGTCGCCAACTCCGCCAGCGAAAAGCTGTTCGCCAAACTCGGCGCTCGCGACCTGGAGCAATTGAAGGCCGCCTGCCAGAAGCTGCGCGACGCGGCGATGAGCGAGATGGTCCGAAAACCAACGTTCCGCTTGCGCTAGCGCTCCGGGAGGGGCCGCCGCCCGCGAGACAATCCCAGCCCGCTCGTCACCGGACGGCAGCGCGTCGCGTGGTGTCAGGCTAGCGGTGCCAGAAACGCTCGCTTTCCTTCTGCCGAGCGTAGAAGCGGAACGTGAAGGCCCAGGTCGCCAGACCGAGGATCACCGATCCGCTGAGGAAGAACCAGCGCCATACCTGAGTCGGCATGTCCCCCGTGCCGGCGTGGGGCAGGCCGCTGTTCGGGGTCGTCTGGGCCGCGGCCGCGCCGCCTGCCGGCGTTGTCGCCTGTGGCGACGACATCGGCGGCTTGGGTGTCTGGGTGTTGCGCGGTGTCGCGGTCGCACGCGGAGTCGCGGTGGACTTCGGCGTGCGTGTCACCGTGGCCGTGCGCGTGGGCGTCGGCGTATTCGTGTCGGCAGGCGTTTGCATTGCGGTTGCTGTGTCCGTTATCGTCGACGCCGGCTGTGGCGCGTCGGTATTCGTGGCCGTCGGTGGCGCGTCGGCGACCGGCGGGGCGTCGGCAACCGTCAGCGAGCCGGCTACACTCGACACCCCTATCGGCACGCCGGGCGTCGGCCCCCACAGGTCCGCCTGGTCGAAGGTCAGCCCGCTCGTGCCCGTCCCTATTGCGTGAAAGCGTATTTGCGCCAGTGTGCCGCCACCGTCCACCGACGTCGCCCCGTCGACGAGGGTGAAGTCGTAATTAATCGTTCCCTGCCCGTCATCCGCCTCGTTCGTCTGGACGGTCCCCGGCTGGTTCCATGGTCCGGGGAAGTTGCCGGGGAATACCTGTATGCCAGAGTGGTCGGGGTCAGCGTCGACGACTTCGAGGATGGTCGGATCGAAGTGCAGGTGGAAGGAGGCGCTGTATAGATTGCTGACGTTGGAGATGACGACATTCACGTCAATGATACCGTTGGCATCCACCTGCGCGCCGTTGGGATCGACTGTTATCGTCGCGTCCTGCGCGCTTGTGCGGGCGCTGAACGGCGGCGACAGACTCAGGCCGGTCATCGCCGCCAACAGGACGACGACTCCGGCCGTAATGACGGTCCGGTGCCCGCTGAGGGACATCGCATCAGCCTCCGGATAGATGCATCTGTCTGCTTATCGGCCATTTGAGCCGGCCGGCGTAGGGCGGATCGCGGGGGATAGGGGTTGTTGTGTGGCGATCTGGGGGAACAAGCCGATCGGGACAAAGGATGAGGGCGGAGTTTTCTCCGCCCTCATTTGCTCTTGTCGTTGGTTTTCGAACGGTGCGGCTAGGCTAGGCCGACCCTTTGAGATCTTCGTAAGCGGCCTGCACCTCGGCTATCGACGCGCCGTCTTCCAGCGTGGTAGCGTCGCCGATCGGCACTTCCATAGCGACGGCCTTGAGCAGTCGACGCATGATCTTGCCGCTGCGGGTCTTCGGCAGCTTCTTGACCAGGACGACTTTCTCAGGCGTGGCAATCGGGCCCATCGTGTCGCGGATGTGCTTCTTGATCGCCGCTTCCATGTCAGGCGATGCGTTGTAGCCTTCGCGGAGGATGGCGAATATGGTTATCGACTCGCCCTTCACCTCGTCCGGCTTGGCGATAGCAGCGGCCTCGGCGACGGCCGGGTAGGAAATGGTAGCGTTTTCCAACTCCAGCGTGCCCAGACGGTGGCCGGCTACCTTGATAACCTCATCGGCGCGGCCCAGCAGCCAGAAGTAGCCGTCCTCGTCCTGAATCGAGTAGTCGCCGGTCAGGTATTTGCCGGGGAAGCGGTTCCAGTAGGCTTCTTTGAAGCGATCGTCATCCTTGTATAGGGTCATCAGCATGCCGGGCCATGGCTTTTCGAGGATGAGCAGGCCGCGCTCACCGGCGGGCACCGCCTCGCCGCTGTCGTTGACAACCTTCGGCGCGACGCCCGGCAACGGGAAGCTGGCCGAGCCCGGCTTCAGCGGCGGAATCTCGATGGCCGGCGCCTGCGAAATGAGGATGCCGCCGGTCTCAGTCTGCCACCATGTGTCGACGATCGGGCAGCGGCCCTTGCCGA